>NZ_JBSFDZ010000012.1:0-187641 GCF_053594175.1 Nocardia sp. NPDC001965 | reverse complement strand
AGCGATCGCCACCCGTTACGACAAGACCGCCACGTCCTACCGCGGGATGCTCGACCTGGCCACCCTGCTCATCTGGCTTTGAGGACACTCTCTAGCGGGCCCCGCGCCCGGTTCACGGGCGTTACCGGACATTCACGGGCCCGAAGCGGCGAAGGTGTCCCACAACGGGCAAGATGGGCGCCATGCGCATCGGAATCCTGACCGGAGGTGGGGACTGCCCGGGACTGAACGCGGTGATCCGTGCTGTCGTTCGCACCGCGAACGGCCGCTACGGGGACGCGATCGTGGGCTTCGAGGACGGCTGGCGCGGGTTACTCGAAGACCGCAAGGTCCGGATCCAGAACGATGATCGCACCGACCGGTTGCTCGCCAAGGGCGGCACCATGCTCGGTACCGCCCGCACCAATCCCGATGTACTCCGCGCCGGCCTCGGCCGGATCCGCCGGACTCTCGACGACAACGGCATCGAAGCGCTCATCCCGATCGGTGGTGAGGGCACATTGACCGCCGCCAGCTGGCTGTCCGAGGAAGGCGTTCCGGTGGTCGGCGTCCCGAAGACGATCGACAACGATATCGACTGCACCGATGTCACCTTCGGGCACGACACCGCCCTGTCCATCGCGACCGAGGCCATCGACCGGCTGCACACCACCGCGGAATCGCATCAGCGGGTGATGCTCATCGAGGTCATGGGCCGGCACGCCGGCTGGATCGCGGTGCACGCCGGGATGGCCGCGGGCGCACACCTGACCCTGGTTCCCGAGCAGCCGTTCGACGTCACCGATGTCTGTGCCCTGATCAAGAGCCGTTTCCAGCGCGGGGACAAGCATTTCATCTGCGTGGTGGCCGAAGGGTCGCATCCTGCCCCCGATTCCGGCTTCAGTCTGCGCGAGGGCGGCGTCGACGAATTCGGGCACGAACGGTTCACCGGTGTCGCGCAACAACTGGGTATGGAGATCGAACGCCGTATCGGCAAAGAGGTCCGGACCACGGTGCTCGGGCACGTGCAGCGCGGGGGGAGCCCCTCCCCGTACGACCGAGTGCTGGCCACCCGGTTCGGCCTGCACGCCGCCGAAGCGGTACACGCCGGGCATTTCGGCCAGATGGTGGCCCTGCGCGGTACCGAGATCGGGCTGGTGCCCCTACACGAGGCGACCAAGCAGCTGAAACGGGTCCCGGCCGATCGCTACGACGAGGCCCGGGCCTTCTTCGGCTGAGCGCCGCGACCGGGCCGTCGGCCCGCGTTCGGCGAAATCGGCCGTTACCACGGTGCTTCGCCCCGGCGTGGCCACCGCCCGGGGATACAGTCTGACCATGCGCCATGGCAGGGGAGTGTTGCTGGTTGCGGTTCTTTCGATGCTCGTCCCGGTGGTCGTCGGCTGCGCGGGTGGTGCCGTCGACGACCGGGTACGCGGGCAATGGCACGGGGCCATCGAGGTCCCCGGGGCGCCGGTGGTGGTCGCGGTGGATTTCACCGGACAGCACAGCGGGGTCATCGATATCCCGGCGAAACAGGTTGCCGGACGGAAACTCGACAATGTGGTGACCGATCCCGAACGGGTGGAGTTCGGGGTGCCGGATGTACCCGGGGACGCGCGATTCGCCGGTCGGCTCGACGAATCGGCCGACGCCATCGTCGGAGATTTCCGCCAGTCCGGACAGAGTTTCGGGCTCCGGCTCAACCGCCGGCCGGTCGGGCCGCCGGCCCGGCCGCAGCGACCGGTGCCGCCGTATCCCTACCTTTCCGAGGAGGTTTCGTATCCGAGCGGCGCGGTCACCGTGGCGGGCACGCTGACCCGGCCCGCGGATGGCACCGGACCACTGCCCGCGGTCGTACTCGTCGGCGGCAGCGGGCCACAGGACCGCAATGAGGAGATCGCCGGGCATCAGCCTTTTCTGCTGCTGGCCGATACGCTCACCCGGGCCGGTTACGCCGTCCTGCGCACCGACGATCGCGGTGTCGGCGGTACCGGCGGCAACCTGAACCAGGCGACCTACGCCGATCTGGCCGGCGATATCGAAGCCGGGCTGCGTTTCCTGCGGGAACGTCCCGAAATCGACCCGGGTCGAATCGGCCTGCTCGGTCATTCCGAGGGTGGCTATCTGGCGCCGCTCGTCGCCGCCCGGCCGGAGAACGGGATCGCGTTCACGATCCTGCTGGCCGCGCCCGCCGTTTCCGGTACGGAGATCATCCTGGCGCAGGGCCGGCGCACTTTCGCCGAGGCCGGAGCCACGCCCGAACAGCTGGACCGGCACCTCGCCTTCCTGCGGGACTGGACCGCGGCGATGCGGGCCGGTCAGCTCACCAAGGCGGCGCGGCTGTCGGAGACCTACAACCGGACGCTGCCGAAGGATCTGCGTACTGTATCCGAGGAACTCACCGGACAGAACACCCCGTACATGGCCGCGCTGGTCTCCTACGATCCCGCCCCCGCGCTGTCGGCACTGCGGATACCGGTGCTCGCGTTGTTCGGGTCGAAGGACGTGCAGGTCCCGCCCGCGCAGAACGAACAACCCATGCGCGGTCTGCTCGGCGGTGATCCCGCGGCGACCGTTACGGTGCTGGACGGACTCAATCATCTGATGCAACCGGCGGGAACCGGTCTGCCCGCGGAATACGAGTCCATCGAGACGACGATCGACCCGGTGGCCCTCGATACGATCACCGGCTGGCTCGGCGACCGGGTTCCGGCGGACTGACCGCCCACCGGAGGGCCGCACCTGCACGCTTAGACTGTGGGCCATGAGCGCACCCACCGTCGAACTCATGGATTACGCCGAGGTCCTCACCCGGTACGAGCCGGTGCTGGGCATGGAGGTCCATGTCGAGCTGAACACCGCGACCAAGATGTTCTGCGGTTGCCCGACCACCTTCGGCGCCGATCCCAACACCCAGGTCTGCCCGGTGTGCCTGGGTATGCCCGGTTCGTTGCCGGTGGTCAACCAGCAGGCCGTCGAATCGGCGATCCGGATCGGTCTGGCGCTCAACTGTTCCATCACGCCGTGGGGCCGGTTCGCGCGCAAGAACTACTTCTACCCGGATCAGCCGAAGAACTACCAGATCAGCCAATACGACGAGCCCATCGCGACCGAGGGTTACCTCGAGGTCCCGCTCGACGACGGCACCACCTTCCGGGTCGAGATCGAACGCGCCCACATGGAAGAGGACACCGGGAAATCGGTGCACGTCGGCGGTGCGACCGGCCGTATCCACGGCGCGAGTCATTCACTGCTGGACTACAACCGGGCCGGGGTGCCGCTCATCGAGATCGTCACCAAACCCATCACCGGCGCCGGTGATCGGGCGCCCGAGGTGGCCCGCGCGTATGTGACCGCGCTGCGCGATCTGCTGAAATCCCTGAGCGTTTCCGATGTCCGGATGGAACACGGTTCGCTGCGCTGCGATGCCAATGTCTCGCTCATGCCGATCGGCGCCGATGTCTTCGGCACCCGGACCGAGACCAAGAACGTGAACTCGCTCAAGAGCGTCGAGGTCGCAGTGCGGTTCGAGATGCGCCGTCAGGCCGCGATCCTGGCCGGCGGCGGTGAGATCGTCCAGGAGACCCGGCACTTCCACGAGGCCGACGGTTCCACCTCGCCGGGCCGTCGTAAGGAGACCGCCGAAGACTACCGGTATTTCCCCGAACCCGACCTCGAGCCGGTCGCGCCCGATACGGCATGGGTGGAGCAGTTGCGCGGTACCGTCCCCGAATATCCGTGGTTGCGCCGCGCACGTATCCAGTCGGATTGGGGTGTCTCCGACGAGGTGATGCGCGATCTGGTGAATGCCGGTGCGCTGGATCTGATCATCGCCACGGTGGACGCGGGCGCGCCCGCCAAGGAAGCACGTTCCTGGTGGGTCGCCTACCTCACCGAGAAGGCCAACGAGCGCGGGGTCGAACTGGAAGATCTGCCGATCACACCCGCTCAGGTGGCCGAGGTGATCGGTCTGGTCGAGGCCAAGACGGTGAACAACAAGGTCGCCAAGCAGGTGGTCGATCTGGTGCTCGACGGTGGAGGCGAACCGGCCCATATCGTCGAGAGCAAAGGTCTCGGCATGGTCAGCGACGACAGTGCCCTGCAGTCCGAGGTCGACAAGGCGCTGGCCGCCAACCCCGACATCGCCGACAAGATCCGGTCCGGCAAGGTGCAGGCCGCGGGCAAGATCGTCGGCGATGTCATGAAGGCCACGCGTGGTCAGGCCGATGCGGCCCGGGTGCGTGAGCTGGTACTCGCCGCCTGCGCGGGGTAGCGCTACGGGCGGCGGATGATGTGCGGGACGCCCACGGGGTTGCTGATCCAGTGGGCGTTCATGCCCGAGGGGATCGGTTCCAGCTCGTCCTGCACGGGGATCCCGTGGGCGGCCAGGTGCTCGGTCGCACGGTCGACGTCGTCGGTGAACAATTCCAGCCAGAGGTCCGCGTGTGCGTAGTTGTCGACACGGTCGAGCCACAGCGTTACCGGCCCGAACCGGACAGCGGCGCTCTGGACCACTCCTTCGGCGACGGCTTCGCCGCTGTGGTCGGTGACGTCCATACCCAGCACATCACGATAGAAGGCGACGGTCCGGTCGAACTGTGCCTTCGGGAGTTTCATGGCGATATTGTGTCCGCCGCTGAAAGTGGGGGTCATGGTTCAGCTCTCCTCCGTTCGGTCGAGATGGTCGCGTAGCGCGCTCAGACGGCCATCCCAGGTGTGTGCGAGTGCGGCGAGAAACGACTGGGCCACGATCACCGGCTGGGTCTGCAAGCGATAGCGGATCCGGCGTCGTTCGCCGGGTTCGGCGTCGACGAGCTCGGCCTCGGCCAGCAGGCCGAGATGTTTGGCGATCGCTTGCCGCGAGATGGGTAGCCGGTCGGCCAGGTCGGTCGCGGTCGCCGGGCCGTTCGCGGCGAGCGCGGCGAGCAGGGCACGGCGCGTCGGGTCGGCCAGTGCGGTGAACACCCGCTGGGCGATCAGCTCGGTATCGAGTTCGTCAGGCCGCGACATCGAGGTACTCGGTCAGCTCGGTCAGCTCGGTCGCCCACCCGCCGGCATTGGCTTCATACGCGCCGCCCAGGTGGTCGGGCAGTTGCGCGAAGCCACTCTCGACAACGCGGAGCCGGGTGCCGGTCGACGTCCGGGTCAGCGAGAATTCCACGTGTGTACGGCGTGGATCACCGGCCGGTAGTCCTTCGATCGCCCAGGTGAACGCGAACCGGCGCGGCGGCTCGACGCTCTCGATCCGCAGGGTGTGCGGCCCGTCCTCGTCCCACCACACCCGCACTGTGCCGCCGGGGCGCAGTGCGTCGATTTCGGCTCGGGAACCGAACCAACCTCCGAGACCGTCCGGCGTGGTCAAGGCATTCCACACCTTCTCGGGCGGATGGTGAAGTTCGAGATCACGCTCGATGCGATCGGGCACGGGCACCGCAACCTCCAGAATATTGCAACCGATGGATTGCTATAAAGTATCGCAACCTATCGGTTGCAACAAACCGATCGGGCATAACGTCCCACGAAAATCCACATCTCCGGCCCGGTCCGGGCAAACGCCACTGCCCGGGTCGCGAACGCGAGACTTGCTCATCGAATATATTCTAGCGCTAGAATAGCACGGTGGAACTCACGCCCTCCGAACTGATCGTCCTGGGTCTGCTCGTCGAACGCCCGCGGCACGGCTATGACCTGGAACAGGCCATCGAGCAGCGCGGTATCCGGCAATGGACCGAGATCGGCTTCTCCTCGATCTACTACCTGCTCACCAAGCTGGAGAAACGCGGTCTCGTCCACGTTCCCGAGAAACCCGCGGCTCCGAAGAGTCGGCGTGTCTTCCACGCCACGGCCGCCGGGCGCACGGCCGCCGCGCGCAGCGCACTCGAGCTGGTGGCGGAGTTGCGCACGGTCCCGAATCCCTTTCTCGTGGGGGTCGCGAACCTGCCGTTGCTCGCCGAAACCGAATACGCACGCGCACTGCGCGATCGCCTCGCGCAGGTCGAAGCGCGTCTGGCCGAGGTCGGGGCCGCCGCCGCGGCACAGTCACTCCTCCCGCTTCCGGCGCGTGAGGTCTTCTCCTATTCCCTGAGCCTCCTGGAGGCAGAGAGGTCGTGGCTCGCGCAGCGAGTCCAGGTACGTCATGACGAACGAAACGACGGCTGACAAGGTCGACTTCAAGAAAGAGATCGTGTCCTACCGGGCCCGCCCGGGGCGCTTCGAGGTGGTGGACGTCCCCGATCTGCGATACCTCATGATCGACGGTCACGGTGATCCCAACACCGACCCGGATTTCGCGCTGGCGACCGAGGCGCTCTACCCGCTGGCCTACAAACTGAAGTTCGCCAGCAAACGCGAGCTCGGTCGCGACTACGCAGTCATGCCGCTGGAGGGTCTGTGGTGGGCCGACGATATGGACGCCTTCACCGCGTCACGCGACAAATCCCGCTGGGACTGGACCCTGATGATCATGACCCCGGACTGGATCGAGCCGGATCTGTACGCGGCCGTGGTCGAAAAGGTCGCGGCCGGGAACGGTCCCCGCCGCCTGCGCGACGTCCGCCTGGAAACTCTGTCCGAGGGGCGCTGTGTGCAGACCCTGCACATCGGTTCCTACGACGACGAGGCCGAGGTACTGGCCCGGATGCACCACGAATTCGTTCCGGACAACGGGTTCCGGATGGCCGGTAGACATCACGAGATCTATCTCGGCGACGCCCGCAGAGTGGCCCCCGAGAAACTCCGCACGATCCTCCGGCAACCGGTCACCGCGCGGAGTTCCTGAGACAGCCGCCCGACCGGCCGCCGGTGCGGTCCCGGACTAGTCCGGGCCGCCGCCACCGGCGGACGGCGGCGGGATGCGCACCACCCGGTCGTCGTTCGGAGTGGGCTGGCCGCCATCGGATTTGTTCGCCGTCGACACCCAGATCGTCCCGTCCATTGCGGGAGCCGCACCGAGCAACCGGCCGTATTTGTTCGCGATGAAAACGCTCGGCGGTGCGGTGATCGCGTACGTCTGCGGATCCGGTGCGGCCATCGCGAGTGCCTTCGCGTCGGTCAGTGCGATCGCCACCCCTTCGGGTGTCACCGCGCAACCGGCCACACCGGGCCGATCGGGCCAGGTCCATGCCGTGGTGACCACACCGTCGGGGCCGATGCGCTGGAGACGGTCCAGGGCGGGGGTGCGGTCGGTGATCCAGATCTGATCGCCGCCGAGGCAGATATCGCCGGCCGAGCCGATTCCGGATACCGCGACCTCGGTGGGGGCGTTGCCGCCCGAGGACGGATTGTTCACCCGCAGCAGCTTCCCGGCGGTGCTGCCGGGATCCGCCGCGGCGGCGGGATCGCCGGCGTCGCCGGTGAGTACCAGCATCTGATCCGGTTTCGACCAGTCGATCGCGCCACGATTACCGGTGGTGCCCTTGGGGATTCCCGTCAGGACCGGTTTCGCCGGGCCACCCTCGGCGACCCGCACCACCCGGTTGTCGGCGGCGGTCGTGACATAGGCGTAGATCAGCCCGTCCTCGGGATAGGTGGGGGAGATCGCGATATCGCTCAACCCGCCGTCACCCGCGGGATCGACATCGACCTTGGCCACCTCTACCGGCGGTTGATCGGGTGCGACCTGCAGGATCCGGCCGGTGCGGCGTTCGGCCACCAGCGCGTACCCGCCCATCTCGACCAGCCCGCCGGTGGTGTCGAGGCAGCTGACCACCACGGCGGCGTCGGGGTCGATGCACGGACCGCTGGGCCGGGTGGTGGAACTCTCGGACTGCTGGGGTTTCTTCGGTTCGAGTTCCGCGCCGTCCAGGGTCGGCTCCTCGGTGAACGGACTGGATGCGGAATCGTCGAATCGGGCGCATCCGCTCAGCACCAACGCCCCGAGTACCAGCCCCACCGTCACGCGCCGCGCGCCAACCGACCTCATAATCGTCCAACGTAGTGGAAACAGCGCCGGCCGTGCCCTCGAGGCCCGCCGCGAGTGGAAGCGCCGATCCGCTCCGGATCCGTCCGCGGTGTGACACATGGGACGGGTGTGGCGCGGACACGCCGTTGATTCAGCAGGTGCCAGGGAGATCGGCGGCTTACTGTTGAGGAGTGAGTGCCAAGGCGAGAAACGGGTCCGCGTCCTCCGAGGCCGCGGGGCCCGGGAATCTGTCTACCGGAGAGCAGCGTGCGGTATCGACGACCGCGGGCGGGGTCGGGAGTCCCTACGACTCCCCGACCGGCCAGTTCCCCAGAGTGGCCATGACCAAGGAGATCCCGGTGAACGCAGCGGCGAGCACCGGCGGCACCCCGGCCGATACCCCCGGGCCCGCCGGGTCCGGGGGCATCGGCGGTCACGAGGGCACCTATGACTACGCCAGCATCCCACCGGCCGGTAATCCCCCCAGCCGGGGCCTGCGCCGCCGCAACGGCGACGGCCGTCGCGGCACCCTCGACTTCGGGCTCTTCGTCCTCCGGTTGGTGGTGGGCGCGACCTTCCTCTACCACGGCCTGCAGAAGCTGACCGGCTGGTTCCACGGTCCCGGCCTGGACGGCACCAAGGCGATGATGGAGAGCAGCGGCTGGAAAAACCCCTCCCTGGCGGCCGCCATGGTGACCGCCGGTGAGGTGGGCGGTGGTGCGCTGCTGATCCTGGGCCTGGCCACGCCACTGGCCGCCGGTGCGGTGCTGGCGGTGATCCTGGACGCCTGGTTCTGGAAGCAGGGGATGCATCCGGGTTTCCAGTACAAAGCAGGTCCGGGCGCGGTCGAGCTGGAGAGCATCCTCGCCGGTGCCGCAACCGCCGTCATCTTCACCGGGCCGGGACGCTGGTCGTTCGACCGGGCTCGCGGCTGGGCCACCCGGCCGGGAGCGGGCTCGTTCGGGGTGTTCGTCCTGGCGGTCGCGGCCGCCGTGCTCACCTACTGGTGGCTCCAGAACGGCAACCCGCTCACCGGTATCGGTCCCTTCGACTGACCCTGCGACGCGAAGAGTCTCCCGGTGACCGGCGACGTCGGTTTCGAACCGCGGGTCGTCTCACGCGTCAACGCCGCCTCGACTCGGTGGAGAGCATGGTCGCTTTCGGCCAAGAGGCCGACCCATGGCGAGATGATCGGTCCCGCCCCGACCGGCATCGGCCAGAAGCGCTGGACAGTCCGACGGAAAGCCGCGCTCAATGCCTTCGATATCACCTGCGAAGGAGGCCGCACCGCAGCGCATAAGTGACCGAACCACTGCCAGTTTCACCATTGACCGGCCAGGCGCCTGCTGCCTGCTCGATCAGAGTCGATGTTCGTGATATATCGAGTCCGGGGGACGTGGACATTCTCTGAAGGTTGGGGTTCGGTGACCTGGTCAATACCCACTGTGATTGCAATCTATGACCTTGGGACCGATGAACCGCAAAAGGTCGCGGAGTTCCGGTTGGCCGCAACTGGTATGGCTGAGCTCGCGGTCTTCGATAGCCACGGATGCCCGGTTGCTGAGCGCTGGTATCAACGTGGCATCGCCGACCGTGAACTGGGTCGCCGGATCAGGCCGGTTGACGGCCCACGGTTCATGCTCGCCTTGCTTCAGCCGACCGGCCTCGGCTACTACCGCGTCGTAGATGAGAGCGAATATGCGGAGTCAGCCGATACGGGGCAGCTCGAAGTGCCGCATTCGAATGCATCGATACCGGGTCGGCAAGGTATGAACACGGGGCAGGTCGAAAAAACCCGAGAGAATCGCGCGGAGTGACCGGCCGAAGCCACGAGTCACAGTCTTCCGCCGCGCTACTGCGAGGACTGGCACGTCAGGTGGAGGGAATCGCGAATTCGGAAGCCACGTCCATAGCCGGCAGGTATCGAGGCACGGGTGGCACGATGAGGAGGGGTGCGAATAGCTACGACGCAACCGATACCCCACAGACGGATAGCGCCTCTCCGCTTGCCCTTCCTCCGTCGGTGGTTCAGCGTCCGCAGCGGCGCTATGACCGCAGCGAGGCAGAGCGAGCTCTCGAGGCTCGACGCATGACCGCCGAGGCGGAGATCGCTGATCCTCACATGCGTGAGGTCATTTCCAGAAGTTCCTCCGAAGTGCGGAAGATGGCGACGGACACCGGTGGGCCAGTGATCTACAAGCCTGACAGCGGCGAAAGATATGTGTACTGGCTCGACTTCGAGTATCGGCGTGGTTCGATGAATGCTCGGGAGATCGCTGCGTTTCGGGTCAGTGAGCTCCTGGGCTTCGGCCGAGTCCCCACAACCGTCCGTACCGGCGGGGACGATATCGTGGGTCCCGACGGGGAGCGGTCCGGTCCCGGTATGATCCAGGAATTCATCGAATCCACCCGCAATCGACCGGTCGAGGCCTACCCGCTGGCTCAGCAACACCAGGTTGCCGTACTCGACTACATCATCGGAGCGATGGATCGCCACCCCGGAAACTGGCGCACTGTGGATCGTGGCGAGTATCTCGATATCGTCGCTATCGACCACGGCAGGTCGTTTCCCGAGAATCCCGACGCGCTGAACGTAGAGCTGGACTCCGACTTCCTCCACGTCCACAAGGGCGAGCCGCTCGAAACCGGGGTTCTCGACGCGGTGCGAGCGGTGGAGATCGATCGGCTCCGAGCAGCGCTCGAAGACGCGGGTCTGAGCCGCGGTGCGGTCGACGGAGCGGTGACACGCCTGGAAAAGATCCGAGAACTGGGCCATATTCCGGCAAATGTCAAGTTTCTCGAGCGGACAGCAGACGATGCCGCGTTGTAGCTCGATTGGTGAGCTACAACGCGGCAGAGCTACGCCGGTGGTGCGCCTAGGAAATCCTCGGCTGAAAGCTCGGTCGAGTTCTCTGCACCGCAGGATCAGGGCACGTGCCGGACCGCGCCCTTGTCGGCGGAGGTCGCCAGCGCGGCATAGGCGCGCAGCGCGGTGGTGACCGGCCGTTCCCGGTTCTGCGGCTGCCACGGCCGCTCGCGGGCTTCCATCTTGGCCCGGCGTTCGGTCAGGGCCGCCTCGTCGACGAGAACCTCGAGTGTCCGGGTCGCGACATCGATGCGGATCCGGTCGCCGTTCTCCACCAGGCCGATCACACCGCCGCTGGCGGCCTCCGGCGAGATATGGCCGATCGACAGGCCCGAGGTGCCGCCGGAGAACCGGCCGTCGGTGATCAGGGCGCACTGTTTACCCAGCCCCGCGCCCTTGAGGAACGCGGTCGGATGCAGCATCTCCTGCATTCCCGGCCCACCGGCCGGACCCTCGTAGCGCACCACGAGGACATCCCCGGGCTGGATCTTCTTGCCCAGGATCACCGAAACGGCTTCCTCCTGGGACTCCACCACCACTGCCGGGCCCTCGAAGGTGAACAGTTCTTCGTCGATACCGGCGGTTTTGAGCACCGCGCCGTCGAGCGCGATATTGCCGCGCAGCACGACCAACCCGCCCTCGGCGGTGTAGGCGTGTTCGATATCGCGAATACAACCGCCCGCGGCATCGGTGTCCAGCGAGGACCAGCGGTTCTCGGTCGAGAAGGGTTCGGTGGTGCGCACCCCGCCCGGCGCCGCGTGGAAGAGTTCCAGCGCTTCCTCGGAGGCCTTGCCCGAACGGATATCCCAGGTGTCGAGCCATTCGTCCACCGACGCGCTGTGCACGGTGGTCACCTCGGTTTCCAGCAGCCCGGCCCGGCGCAGCTCACCGAGGATGGCGGGGATACCGCCGGCCCGGTGCACGTCCTCCATGTGATAGTCCGAGTTCGGCGCCACCTTCGACAGCGTGGGCACCTTGCGGCTGATGGTCTCGATGGTGTGCAGATCGAAATCGATCTCACCCTCCTGGGCCGCGGCCAGGGTGTGCAGCACGGTATTGGTCGACCCGCCCATCGCCACGTCCAGGGCCATGGCGTTGCGGAAGGCCTTGTCGTCGGCGACATTGCGCGGCAGGACCGACGCGTCGTCGTCGCGGTACCAGCGGGTCGCGATATCGACGATCACCCGGCCGGCCCGCTCGAACAGCGCCCGTCGCGCGGCATGGGTGGCCAGCGTGGAACCGTTGCCCGGCAGTGCCAGACCCAGTGCCTCGGTGAGGCAGTTCATCGAATTGGCGGTGAACATGCCCGAGCAGGATCCACAGGTCGGGCAGGCGCTGCGCTCGACCTCGTCGAGCCCCTCGTCGGTCACCGCGGAGTTCGCGCTCGCCGAGATGGCGGTGATCAGATCGGTCGGGGCCTGGGCGACACCGCCCACGACAACCGCTTTACCGGCTTCCATCGGACCGCCGGAGACGAACACCGCGGGGATGTTCAACCGCATGGCGGCATTGAGCATGCCGGGGGTGATCTTGTCGCAGTTGGAGATGCACACCAGCGCGTCGGCGGTGTGCGCGTTCGCCATGTACTCCACCGAATCGGCGATGATCTCCCGGCTGGGCAGCGAGTAGAGCATGCCGCCGTGTCCCATGGCGATACCGTCGTCCACCGCGATGGTGTGGAATTCACGCGGTACCCCGCCCGCCGCGCGCACCGCGTCGGCCACGATCTCGCCCACATCCTTGAGATGTACGTGCCCGGGCACGAACTGGGTGTAGGAGTTGGCGATCGCGACGATCGGCTTACCGAAATCGGAGTCGGTCATACCGGTGGCCCGCCACAGGGCGCGGGCGCCGGCGGCATTGCGGCCGATGGTGGTTGTTCGGGAACGAAGCGGTGGCATGGGTGTCCTCGGTCGGGTCGCGTGGCGGAAAGATTGCGACTGCGCCGTATCGCCCGGCGGATGGACCGCGCGTGCGGTGCGATCGGCGGTTCCCCAGGCTACTCCCGTTCGGAAGCGGGCCCGGTTCCGGTGTCGGTCGTCTTCGGGGCGGGGGGCGCGGTGCCGGAATCGCCGCGCGCCGCGGAGGAGCCCTCGGCTGCAGCGCCTTCGGTGTCTCCGGCTGCGGCGCCTCCGGCTACTGCGGCATCATCTCCGGCTGCTGCGGTTCCGATGTCTCCGGCTGCCGCGCGTCGGGGGCCTTCGGTTGCCGTGTCGTCGGCGCTTTCGGGCGCGGTGTGCTCGGCAGCGCCGGTCACCGGGGCGTCCGAGCCGGTATCGGCGGCTTCGGGGAGCGCGAACGGGTCGGGGATCCGGCCGCCGGCGGCGTCCACCAGGTCACGCAGCCGGTCGTAGCTCACGGCCGGCAGCGGGACCTCGGAGTCGTCGTCGAGGTGCGCCCGTACGAAACCGCGCTTGGGAATGCTGAGCCCCTTCACCTGCGCCCAGTCGATATGCCGGGAGGAGAACACCGATCGCAGATCCAGGCCGCCCGGGGAGACGGTGGTCTGGGTCCGCACGATCCACACCAGCACCGCGATCGGAATGATCGCCAGCCAGAACAGTCCGGCCGGCCAGCCCACGATGGGGAAGAACACGCACATCGCCAGCAGGAACACGCCGAGGAAGGAGAGCCGTGTAGTGCGGATCACACGCGTCGGTCCCGGCGGCGCCGTATTCCCACCCGTTACCTCCGCGGCAGCGGGGTTGTGGGACGATTCAGGTGGTGGCACGGACTGATGCGGTGATGACACCTCACCATCCTCGCATCATGGTGGACCGGCGTGAGCACCCGCTACCTTCCCACATAATGGGAAGTCAGCGGTCAGCTGTTTGACTCCGCACCACACGCACACATACCGTCATGCGCGTGAATCGAAACGAGATGCTCGTAATCGGCCGGCGCGTCCAGCGCTGAGCCAGACGATCCGGAGTCGAATACGTCAGCTCGCACTGCGACGCGCCACCCTCGAACAGCCGCCGGCTGTCGGGGGCTTTTTTATGTCGGGACCAGTGAACGACAAGCAGTAAGGAACCAAGACGGTGAGCGCACCAACTACCCGGCCCGGGCCCGCGGCCCGCAGGCCCGCGCCTTCGAATACGCCGGCTCCGGCCGGCGCTCCGACCACCCCGGCGAACCGCCGCCAGGTCCCGCCCGAGCGGGTCACCGGCGCGCAGTCCGTCGTCCGCTCCCTCGAGGAGCTCGGCGTCGACACCGTATTCGGCATTCCGGGCGGTGCTGTCCTTCCTGTCTACGATCCGCTCTTCGATTCCACCAAGGTGCGCCATGTGCTCGTGCGGCACGAGCAGGGCGCGGGCCACGCGGCCACCGGATACGCCCAGGCCACCGGCAAGGTCGGCGTCTGTATGGCGACGTCGGGTCCCGGCGCGACCAACCTGGTGACCCCCATCGCGGACGCCCAGATGGATTCGGTGCCCATGGTCGCGATCACCGGTCAGGTCGGCCGCAAGCTGATCGGCACCGACGCGTTCCAGGAAGCCGATATCTCCGGCATCACCATGCCGATCACCAAACACAACTTCCTGATCAAAGAGGGCGTCGATATCCCGCGCATCCTCGCCGAGGCCTTCTACCTGGCCTCGAGCGGGCGCCCCGGGGTGGTGCTGGTCGATATCCCCAAGGATGTGCTGCAGGAGCAGACCACCTTCAGCTGGCCGCCGGAGATGCGGCTGCCCGGCTACCGTCCGGTCACCAAACCGCACGGTAAGCAGGTGCGCGAGGCCGCCCGGCTGATCGCCGAATCCACCCAGCCCGTGCTCTACGTCGGCGGCGGTGTGATCAAGTCCGAAGCGTCGGCCGAACTGTTGGAGCTCGCCGAGCTCACCGGTATCCCGGTGGTCACCACGCTGATGGCGCGCGGCGCGTTCCCCGACAGCCACGAACTGAACATGGGTATGCCGGGTATGCACGGCACCGTGGCAGCGGTGGCCGCCCTGCAGAAATCCGATCTGCTGGTCACCCTCGGCGCCCGGTTCGACGACCGCGTCACCGGTCAGCTGGATTCCTTCGCCCCCGGTGCCAAAGTCATCCACGCCGATATCGACCCGGCCGAGATCGGTAAGAACCGGCACGCCGATGTGCCGATCGTCGGCGACTGCCGCGAGGTGATCACCGAACTCATCGAAACCCTGCGTGCCGATCCGGCCGGTTTCGAACTCGACCTGACCGCCTGGCGCACCTACCTCGACGGAGTCCGCGAGTCCTATCCGCTCGGCTGGAGCAAGCCGTCGGACGGCTCGGTGTCCCCGGAGTTCGTCATCGAGACCCTGGGCCGGCTGGCCGGACCCGATGCCATCTACTGCGCGGGCGTCGGCCAGCACCAGATGTGGGCCGCTCAGTTCATCAAGTACGAGAAGCCGCGGACCTGGCTCAACTCCGGCGGCGCCGGAACCATGGGTTACGCCGTTCCCGCCGCGATGGGCGCCAAGATGGGTCAGCCCGACCGCGAGGTGTGGGCGGTCGACGGTGACGGCTGCTTCCAGATGACCAATCAGGAACTCGCCACCTGCGCGGTGGAGGGTGTGCCGATCAAGGTCGCGCTGATCAACAACGGCAATCTGGGAATGGTCCGCCAGTGGCAGACCCTGTTCTACGACCAGCGCTACTCCAATACCGACCTCAAGACCCACGGTCTGCGCATCCCCGATTTCGTGAAACTCGCCGAGGCGCTGGGCTGCCACGGCATCCGGGTGGAGAAGGAAGAGGACGTCGAGGCCGCGATCCGCGAGGCACAGTCGATAAACGACCGTCCCGTGGTGATCGATTTCATCGTCGGCAAGGATGCCCAGGTGTGGCCGATGGTCGCCGCGGGCACCAGCAACGACGAGATCATGGCCGCCCGCGGGATCCGCCCGCTGTTCGACGAGGACGAGCAGGCCGAAGAACCCGCGGTCATCCACGAGGCCATGAACCGCGAGCAGGCCGAGACCGAGACCGAGGGGAATCCTTCATGAGCACCACCCACACCCTCAGCGTTCTGGTCGAGGACAAGCCCGGTGTGCTGGCCCGGGTGGCCAGCCTGTTCTCCCGGCGTGGATTCAATATCGAATCCCTGGCCGTCGGCGCCACCGAGGTGAAGGAGATCTCCCGGATGACCATCGTGGTCACCGTGGACGATCTGCCGCTGGAACAGGTCACCAAACAGCTCAACAAGCTGGTGAACGTGATCAAGATCGTGGAGCAGGACCCGGACACCTCCGTGGCCCGCGAACTGATCCTGGTGAAGGTCCGCGCCGATGCCAGTGTGCGCACCCAGGTGATCGAATCGGTCAACCTGTTCCGCGCCAAGGTCATCGACGTCTCGCCCGACGCCCTCACCGTCGAGGCGACCGGTACCCGGTCCAAGCTCGACGCGCTGCTGCGCATGCTCGAGCCGTACGGCATCCGGGAGATCGTGCAATCCGGGGTGGTGGCCGTGGGCCGCGGACCCAAATCGATCACCGCCACCCGCTAACCCGTGGCCGGGCGCACCCCCGCGCCCGGCCGCAGCACGTGCCTCGTTTACCGTTTCCCGCGTTTCGCGGGTTCGAATAAGTCAGAAGGGATACCACCAAGTGGCAGTCGAGATGTTCTACGACGACGATGCCGACCTGTCGATCATCCAGGGCCGCAAGGTCGCGGTGATCGGCTACGGCAGCCAGGGGCACGCGCATTCGCTGAGCCTGCGCGACTCCGGCGTCGAGGTCCGCATCGGCCTCAAGGAAGGCTCCAAGTCGCGGGCCAAGGCCGAAGAAGCCGGCCTGACCGTCGGCACCCCCGCCGAGGTTTCGGAGTGGGCCGACGTCATCATGCTGCTCGCCCCCGACACCGCGCAGGCGTCGATCTTCACCAATGACATCGAGCCCAACCTGAAGGACGGCGACGCGCTGTTCTTCGGCCACGGCCTCAACATCCACTTCGGCCTGATCAAGCCGGCCGCCGAGATCACCATCGGGATGGTCGCGCCCAAGGGCCCCGGCCACCTGGTGCGCCGCCAGTTCGTCGACGGCAAGGGTGTCCCCGCCCTGATCGCCATCGAGCAGGACCCGAAGGGCGAGGGCCAGGCCCTGGCGCTGTCCTACGCCAAGGGCATCGGCGGTACCCGCGCCGGCGTCATCAAGACCACTTTCAAGGAAGAGACCGAAACCGATCTCTTCGGTGAGCAGGCCGTGCTCTGCGGTGGCACCGAGGAACTGGTGAAGACCGGTTTCGAGGTCATGGTCGAGGCCGGTTACGCCCCGGAGATGGCCTACTTCGAGGTGCTGCACGAGCTGAAGCTCATCGTCGACCTGATGTACGAGGGCGGTATCGCCCGGATGAACTACTCGGTCTCCGACACCGCCGAATTCGGCGGCTACCTGTCGGGCCCGCGGGTCATCGACGCCGACACCAAGAAGCGGATGCAGGACATCCTCAAGGACATCCAGGACGGCACCTTCGTCAAGCGCCTGGTCGCCAATGTCGAGGGTGGCAACAAGGAGCTCGAGGGCCTGCGCAAGCAGAACGCCGAGCACCCGATCGAGGTCACCGGTAAGAAGCTGCGCGATCTGATGAGCTGGGTGGACCGGCCGATCACCGAAACCGCCTGAGCGGTTCGCCGACCAGCGCCGAAAGGGGCCCTTCCGCGGGTTGCGGGAGGGCCCCTTTCGCATCCGTTGCGCCGCGGTGTCCGGGTTCTCTCCTGTCAACGCTCAGTCCAGTACGGCGTACGCCTCCACCTCGACCAGCACATCCGGCTCGAACAGGTAGTCGACGCCTATCGCCGACAAGGGTGGCAACGGTTGGGGTATTCCGAGCTCCTCGACGACGCGCTCGATCCCCGCGACGAAATCGTCGTACTTGTCCGGGGTCCAGTGCGTGACGAAGAAGCGCAGGCGTACGACATCGGTGAAACTCGCCCCCGCCCCCGCCAGCCCGCGTGCCGTACTGCGCAGGGCATGGGCGACCTGGCCCGCGAGGTCACCGGTCGCGACAGGACGGCCGTCGGCGTCCCGCGCGATCTGGCCGGCCACGTGTACCTGACGGGTGCCCGAGCCGATCGAGACATGGTGGTACGGGACGGGACCGAACATGCCTTCGGGGGTACGCAGCTGGACTGTCATGGATATCCCTTTCGCTGATCGAGCAGGTATCCGATATCTACCTGGTATCCGGAGAGAACTTCAACGAAACTAGGTGTCATGCCGGAAACCGTGCCTCTGCCTCCGGGCGGCCCGAAACTCACCCACGCCCACCGCGAACTGCTCGACCAGGTCCTCGACAAATGGTCGCTCCAGGTTCTCGACGCGCTGTGCGAGCACGGGCCGCTGCGCTTCAACGACCTCCGCCGGGCCATTCCGACGGTGACGCAGAAGTCGCTCACGGCTGCGCTGCGGCGGCTGGAACGCAATGGGATGGTCGATCGGATCGTCACGAGTACCCGGCCTGTCGCTGTCGAGTATCGGCTGACGCCGCTCGGCCGGTCGCTACAGGACCTCATCGACGCACTACTGCACTGGGCCACCGGCACACTGCCCGAAGTCGACCGCGCCCGCGCGCGGTTCGACCGGGCAGTGGACGCTGCCGCTGCCGGGCAGGTCCACGCAACCGGCTGAATGTTCGAGTGCTGACCGACGTCGTAGACCCCGCTGGTGACAGGACAGCCGACGGGTCACACGGCCGGTTCGGGTCGGCGGGCCGTCGGCGATGATTTCGGCAGGGATGTCGGGTCTCTACCCGTGTATCCGAGCGAACTCACCCGAGGAGAGCGTCATGCCCGCCACCTACACTTTCGATGTGTTCTCCAGCCTGGACGGCTACGGCTCCTACGGAGAAGGTGGTGACTGGGGTGGTTACTGGGGCAAACAGGGCCCCGAACTGCTCGGACACCGCCTCGACCTGTTCGGCACCGAGCAGCGGATGGTATTCGGCGCCGACACTTTTCGGCAGTTCGTGGCGATGCTGGGCGATGTCACCGAGGAGTCCGGGGCGGGTGATGCGTGGGTCACCCGGATGCGGAACTTGCCCGCCACGGTGGTGTCGAGCACTCTGGAAGGTCCGCTGGACTGGCCGGACGCGACCGTGGTGAGTGGGGACGCCGTCGATATCGTCACCCGGCTGAAGCAGGAATCCGAGGTGCCGTTGCGGTCGCACGGCAGCCTGTCGATGAACTGGGCGTTGCTGGCCGCCGGTCTGGTCGACCGGCTGCAGGTGACGATCTTCCCGGTGCTCACCGGGCGGACCGGCACGGAGCCGATTCTGCGGGGCGCCGGCGATTTCGATCTGGAATTGCTGGAGAGCCGGACCCTGGACGGCAGCATCCAAGAGCTCGTCTACCGGCCTACTCGGCATCTGTGACCTCCGGGTGTGCCGGTGTCGTCCGCATGCGGCCGGTGTTCTGTCTCTTTACCATCGACCGGTATGACCGAACACCTTTCGCAAGAGGCTCTTTCGGTGTCCGCGAACACCGCGATGACGGTCGTGGTCGCGGTATGCATCGCGCTGGGGTTCGTACTGGTGCTCCTGGCGGTACTGCTGACAGTCCTGCAGTGAACCGGGGGACCGGTCGGCGGCAGTGATCGTCGTGCCGGCCACCGGATATCCGCTGCCGGACAATCGCATCGGAATTCCATCCCACCCGGGACACCGGCGCGACGGCGGGCGGAGTGGTTAACTCGTTGCGGCGGACATCATCGCCGGAGTGAGGAGTGGACCGTGGTGGAAGGTAAAGGGGCAGTGGACCTGCGGCAGGACCGCGCGCACAGTGCCCGCATCTACGACTATTTCCTGGGGGGCAAGGACAATTACCCGGCCGACCGGGAGGCCGCGGCAAAGATCGAGCAGGCCATTCCCTCGGTGCGGGTCGTCGCACGGGACAATCGCGCGTTCATGGTGCGGGCGATGCGTTATCTCGCCGCCTCGGGTGTTCGCCAGTTCCTCGATATCGGCACCGGTATCCCCACCGAGCCGAATCTGCACCAGGTGGCCCAGGAATCGGTGCCCGATGCCCGGGTGGTCTACGTGGACAACGATCCCATCGTGCTCGCCCACGCGCGGGCGCTGCTGGTCGGCACCCCCGAAGGCGTCACCCAGTACGTGCAATCCGATCTGACCGATCCGGCGCGGATTCTGTCCGCCCCCGCGGTCCGGGAAACCCTCGACTTCACCGAACCGGTGGCATTGAGCCTCATCGCACTGTGCCATTTCGTTCCCGGTGACCGTATCTACGAGATCGTCGATACGTTGCTCGCGCCGCTGCCGACCGGTTCCTATCTGGTGATGACCCATCTGACCACCGATTTCGATCCGGCCATGGTCGAAGGCACAGTGCAGGCGTATCGGGCGAGCGGAATCGAGATGGAAGCCCGCGACCATGCGGGAGTCTCGCATTTCTTCCGCGACCTGGAGCTGGTGGAGCCGGGAATCGTCGCTATCGAGGACTGGTACCCCGAGGGTGAACAGTCGCGGGCGGTCGGGGTGACCGAACTACAGACCAGCGCACCCAGGCCGCCCGCCGCGGGGTACGCCGCCCTCGGCCGGAAGAAATAGTCAGCTGTCGACCGCCCGCAGCGCCTCCAGATCCATGATCGCGGTGGCGGTGCGGTGCACGATCGCACGACAGACCTCGGCCGGCTGGAACTCCGGCATCAGCGCAGAGCGCCCGATGGTGATCATCCAGGCGAAATACGGGTAGAGGGTCTGCTGGCGATAGGCCAGCCACGCGGCGTCGAAGGCGAGGGTGGGTCCGCCCGCCGCGCACAGCTGGTCGAGGTAGAAGGCGATGAGGTCACGCTCCCAGGCCCGCCGATCGTCGACCTCCAGCCCGGAGGTGATCGTATAGGCCACATCGAACGCCCAGCTGCCGCGCATCACCAGCTGCCAGTCGGTGAAACCCATACTGCCGTCGTTGCAGATATAGGCGTTGCCGATATGCGGGTCGCCGTGCAGCAGTGTGTGCGGCGCCTGTTCGGCGATCAGGAGAGCGCGGCCGCAGGCGTCGTAGAGTTCGTCCTGTACCGGCGGCAACGTGCCGGGGACGATCTCGGGGGCGCGTTTCAGGCCGACAGCAGCCCGTTTACGCATACCGAGCAGGCGGTCGAAATTGCGGAAATGCGCGCTCGGTGTCTTCAGCCAGTCGTGCGCGTTCAGCCGCGGCGATTGCCAGTAGTGTCCGTGCCAGCGCGCCATATTCGCGAGCAGATCCTCCATTTGCGCCTTGGTGACGCGTTCCAGCGGCGTGCAGAAATGCGCCTGCCTGGTGACACTCACATCCTCCAGCAGAGTGAGTGATCGGCCCGTGCGCGTATCGGCGGCGCCGAAATAGCCGTGGGGCGCTTCGATATCGAGCCCGGGCCGCAGATGCTGGAAGAATCCCGGCTCACCGGGCAGGGCGTGCGCCAGGTATTGCGTCAGACGCTGGGTGAAGGTCAGCGTCGTCTTGGCGAACAGATGCTCGGGCAGTCCCGCCCGGCGCCCCGCCTCGTTATAGCGGACGGTGGCCTTCCACCGGCTGGTCGTACCCGGGTCCGCGTCCGCGATCTCGAACGATTCGACCCGGGCGCCGGGGCTTTCGGCGGTGAGCACCCGGTCGAACCACAGCGCGTCGACCTCGGTCCGGCGCATCGGAATACCCTCCCGGCGCCGCGGTGTCATCTTCTCGACCAGCACGTTGCCGCCCAGTTTCAGGACTCCCGGCAGCACACCCTCCGATCGGCCGCCGGTAGCTGTTTCACCCATTGCCTCGCCCTCCTCGGTTCGTGCCGCCGCACAACTGCCCGGCAGATCGCAAGTATGGGCCCGCAGCGATCGGTGGCGCACCGGCGCGCAGCACCACCGGCCGGCTCGATTCGAGGCATCCACCTGCGAATATCCGTGCCTGCCGGTTCGGTGGAGTCCCTGTGAAATGGCGCCTTACGCCGCGCGCGCGGCGCGGTTGCCGCTCTCCGGTCAGCGCTGTGCCGACCACCGGTGCCGGGCCCGCCGCAGCGTGCCGGGGTCGGTGTAACCGATCCGCCGGGCGAGCGCGGTCTGTGTGGCGTCCGGGCTGAGCCGGACCCGCTGATCCAGCAGCGCCGCCCGGGCACGGTCGAGTTCGCGGGTCCAGGTGGTTCCTTCGTCGGCCAGGCGTCGTTGCAGACTGCGCCGGCTGGTCGCCAGATACCGCGCGACCCGGTCGATGGTCACCCGCCCGTCGCCCAGGAGCAGGGTCAGCGCCTGATTCACCTGGCCCGTCCAGGTGACCTCGAGCCGCGTCGGTGGCGGCAGTTGCGCCGCGTAGCGGCGGAGGATGTCGGCGAGGACCGGGTCGGCTGTCCGCAACGGCAGCATCAGATCGGCCGCGCGGAAAGTGATCTGGTCGGTCGGGGCACCGAAATCGACCCGCCGGGTGCCGAACATCTCGACGAACCGGTCGTGCCGCCGCGGTGCGGGCTGCCGGAACCGGATCCGGATCGGCGCCACATTGCGCCCGGTCGCGTTCCGCGCCCGGGTGACCACCGCCGCCAGCGCGAACTGGGTGGCCAGCTGCCGGCCCCGGCCCAGCCCGTTCAGCAGCCGGATATCCGCGTTCGCTTCCTCCTCGGAATCACCGAGCACCGCGAAACCCACATTGGTGGTGATCAACTCGGCGTATTCCTCGGAGCGGCCGAGACCTTCGCCGAGGGTGGATGCGCTACTGAACAGGTAGTCGTGGACACCGAAATGACCCAGGGTGTTCGCGGCACCGACCCGCAGGGCGATATCGGGTTCGGCCAGTTCGTGTTCGAGCAACTCCCACAGCCGCAGCTGATAGTTGCTGGACACCATTGTGTCCGCCGTGTCGAGCACCCAATCCGGTAGTTCCGCGGCGCGGGTGAGCTGCCGCCGCACCGCCCCGCGCACACCGGTCTGATCCAACATGAAGTTCGGGAACGAGACGCTCTCCACTGTATCCACTTATGAACACCTAACCAGCAAAAATCCTTACCGATATGCCCGGAACGGTTCGACCATAACCCGATTCACAGTGGGGTACCGGGCGTGGAAAAGCCGGTCCGGCCATTGAACTCGGCAGCGGCGAACCGCGCGGGCGAAATCGGCGCGTTTCGCCCGCCGCCCGGCACGGTTCGCCGGGTCCCGGCGTCCGCCCGGACCGCGTCGGTGGCACCTGAGGGCTTCCGTCCACCGAGGAGTGGTCGGGCCTCGATGACGTGCTCCCGGCCCACCACATCAGCGAACGCCGGCGTGGTATGGGTATCGGTGAGCAGTGGGTTGGATCTCAGCTGCTCGGCGGATCGAGCGTGATCCGATAACGTTGCGCGGGGCCGAGATGGGTGTCGCGGATTTCTTCGAAGACCCCGCCCACGCTCAGAATCGTTCTCGCGGACGCGACGTTGCCGACGGCGCAGACGATCAGGAGGCGGTCGATACCGATCTCGCGGGCACGGTCGAGCATGCGCGCCAGCGCCCAGCCGGCCAGCCCGCGCCGGCGCGCGGCCGGGCGGATGCCGAAACCGATGTGGCCGGCCCAGCGCACGTAGTCGTCGAAGTGGTGACGTAGCGCGATCCCGCCGAGGACCTGCCCGTCGTCGACAATCCACCGGTAGGTCGTCCGCGCCGACTCGTCGGCCAGCCGCTCCACCCAAGCCGCGAATCCGGTAGGCGATTCGACGTCGTCGGCCGGTGTCAGCCCGAACCCGTCTTCATGTGCGCCGGGGCCCCACTCGGCATGTGCCGCGAGCCAGGCGCGATGCAGTGTGGTGGTCGGCGCGATGAGGTCGGGCACAGCGCGACTGTACCGAGCGGACCGGACCGACGCAGCCGTCCGCGGGAGGGGGTGATGCGCTCGATTCCCGAGCTCGGCGTGGCGTAGGTCGTGTCGGTGCCGGGCGGTCGGAAACGGAGTAGTCGTATCAGGGCCGGAACCCCGTGGCCCCGGCACCGATCCTCGAACAAGGTAGTGGGGTTCCTTACCGGGTGCGGTGCGAATCGGAACCCGTGGGAAGATGTACCCCGACGACGGAGGGATCGGCCGTGATCATGGGCCAGGTAGTAGGAGAACACTGCTCCCGCGCTTCGACGCGGGAGCGACCTGTCCCGACTCGCTGCTGACCAGCGTGTAGACCTGGCGTACTCCCGAATCGAAGCATCCCGAACCAGATGCCTTCGACTTTCCAGGAGTACCCGTGCCCACGATCAGCTGGACCGAGAACAGTGGAACCTGCTCCGCCCGCTGGCATTCCGAGAACGCCGCCCCGGCCCCGGATCGGGTGGTCGTCGCCGACGACGGTATATCGGCCCGGGCGGCCTACCGACTGGTGAGCGGCGGAACGGGTCTGCTGTGGCGCGGCGATTTCCACAACGCGCGCCGGCTCATGAGCGCGGTCGACCGGCGGCTACGGGCGAATGCCCGCCCCGGCCCGGGAGTCGACGCCGCATCGCTGTTCCACGACCATCGGGCGGCGCGCGCCCGCCGTGCCGAACTGCTCGGGCGGCTGCTGGTCGTGCTCGAAGCCGACCGGTCCCTGCGATTGCGCCGGGCACCGAATGTGCGCGATGCCTGCCGGCACGCCTACGGACCCCCCGACGTCACCGGGCAATTCTGTGTTTCGCTTCCCGAACTCCTCGGAGTGCTCGGCGCCCACCAATGGCATCTGAAAGGCGTCGACATTCCGGCCCTGCGGGCGCGCATCCACCCGGGCTACGGCGTTTTCTCGCCGGTCCGCGGCGAGTACATCGATCTGGTCGCCGACGCCCCGCTGCCGCCCGGTGCGCCCCGCCCGGTCGTATTCGATCTCGGCACCGGCACCGGTGTGCTCGCCGCGGTCCTGGCCCGGCGCGGTGCGCGCCAGGTGGTGGCCACCGATATCAACCGCCGGGCGGTCGAATGCGCCCGTGCCAATCTGCACCGTCTGGGCCTGGCCGACCGCACCCACGTCGTCGAAACCGATCTGTGGCCGTCCGGCCGGGCCGACCTGGTCGTGTGCAACCCGCCGTGGCTACCCGCCCGGCCGACCTCGGATCTCGAACTCGGCGTGTACGACCCCGATTCCGATATGCTGCGCCGCTTCCTCGACGGACTCGCCGGCCACCTGACGCCGAACGGTGAAGGGTGGCTGATCCTGTCCGATCTCGCCGAACACCTGGGCCTGCGGACCCGGGCCGAACTGCTCACCGGTATCGCCGAGGCCGGCCTGCGTGTCGCGAGCCGGCACGACACCGCGCCGCGCCATCCCCGCGCGTCCGACCGCACCGACCCGCTGCACGAGGCCCGCGCCCGGGAGATCACCTCGCTGTGGCGATTGGTACCGAATTCCGTTCCGGTGGAAGGAGTCAGCGATTTCGGCGCCGTTCGCCGCCGTCCCGGCACCATCGGCACTGTTCGCCTGCCCCGGA
Organism: Nocardia sp. NPDC001965; assembly: GCF_053594175.1. NCBI lineage: Bacteria > Bacillati > Actinomycetota > Actinomycetes > Mycobacteriales > Nocardiaceae > Nocardia > Nocardia sp. NPDC001965. Next base: position 162,547 of record NZ_JBSFDZ010000012.1, on the reverse strand, counting down.
AGCTGACACCATCGCCGGGTCGATCCGTCGCCCGGGCGATCGACGACACCTGTTGTGAGACAAGAGGTTAGGAAAAAACGATTGGCGCAGCGGCATCCCGCGCAGTTCCCGCCACCCCCGCCCGGCGTCGACCGCGACCGGTCCGCCGACGCCCCGGTGCCCCTGTACGCACCGGAGTTCGCCGCCGACCCGCATCGCGCCTACCGTGAAATGCGGGCCGGCTGGGGTTCACTGGCACCGGTGGAGCTGGCGCCGGGAGTACCCGCGACGCTCGTCCTCGGCTACAGCACCGCGGTACGCATCCTCAACGATCCGGAGCGTTTCCCCGCCGACCCCCGCACCTGGCAGCAGGACGTCCCCGCCGACTGTCCCGTGCTGCCGATCATGGAATGGCGGCCGACCGCGAGCCGCAACACCGGCGCCGATTTCCAGCGTTACCGCCAGGCCATCACCGCCAGTATCGGTGCCGTGGACCTGCACCCCCTGCACGCCACCGTGGAGCAGGCGGCGATCCCGTTGATCAACAGCTTCTGTGAAACCGGCACCGCCGACCTGATCGGCCAGTACGCGTTCCCCCTGACCTTCGCCCTCGTCAACGCCCTGCTCGGCTGCCCGGCCGAGATCGGTCAGCGAGTGGCCACCGGGATGGCCGCGCTGGTCGAGGGTGTCGATGCCGAACAGGGCAATCAGATGATCAGCGCGGCGATGCTGGAACTGGTCGCCCTCAAACGGGCCGAACCCGGCAACGACATCACCTCACAGTTGCTCCGACACCCCGCGGCCCTCGACGAAGCCGAAATGGTCCATCAGGTCGCCGGACACTACGGCGCCGGTATCGAATTCCAGCAGAACCTGATCGTCAACACGCTGCTGCTCATCCTCACCGACGACCGGTTCGGCGCCAGCGTGCTGGGCGGCAGCCTGTCCACCCTCGACGCCCTGGACGAAGTCCTGTTCAACGATCCACCACTGGCGAACTTCCTCATCACCTACCCCCGCCACCCCGTCCTGGTCGACGATGTGTGGCTGCCCGCCCACCAGCCGGTCCTGGTCAGCATGGCCGCTTGCAACAACGACCCCGCCATCCGCGCCGACGACCACCTGGGGAACCGCTCCCACCTGGCCTGGGGTATCGGACAGCACGCCTGCCCCGCCCAGTCACTGTCCTACTCGATCGCCCAGAGCGCGATCGACCAGCTCCTCGACGCGCTACCGGAGATGGAAGCCGCACTACCGGACGACACCCCGACGTGGCGACCGGGCCCCTTCCATCGCGCCCTGGCCGAGCTACCGGTCACCTTCACCCCGACCACCAAACTGAACATCTGACCGTGCCGCCACGACGCGAGCGAACAGTCGGATCAGCTCCCGATCAGCGATATCCGGGCAACGGCGCGAACAAATCGACGGTATTGCCGTCCGGGTCGTGGATCACGGCATAGCGCTGCCCCCAGACGGCGTCCCACGGCTCCCGGTGCCCGTGGAAGCCCGCCGCCACCACCTTCTTGTACAGCGCGTCGACGTCGGCCGGGCTCGCCGTCGCGAACGCCAGTGCCACCGGGTGGCCGCCCGACGCCGGGGAGAAGCCGGGATCGAAACTTCGGATGGTGTCGAGGGTGTCCCAGGCCAACCGCAGACCGTTGGGGAGTACGGCCTCGACGTGGGGTTCGGTGCCGTCGGCCTCCGGTGTCTCGACGCCGAGTACCCGGTAGAAGGCCAGCGAGCGGGCGAGATCGGTGGTGACGATTCCGATGAGGTCCAGGGATACGGTCATGATTCGTTCCTTTCTTCGCGATGCGATGGCGCGGACTCCGGAAGGCAGCCGCCTGTCACGGGCGACCCCGCATGCCCGCATCGGCCCGGCGTAGCGTTCGAATCGACCACGCGACACGAGGCAGGTGGGATATGCACGCATCCGGCGCCCACTCCATCGGAGAACACGGTTCGGACGATAGGAACGATGCCGCCGCCGGTCTTGTACGAAACGGACCCGACGGCAGCCGGCACCGGGAAATCCGCTTCACCGGCATCGGATCCGGTTTCGTCTGCGCCTGGACACATCGCAGCGGCGGGGGAGTCGCCCGGATCGTCCCCGACAACCACGCCGATTTCATCGTGAGCAGCACCGGCGACCGCTGGCTCGTCGGCCCCGCCACCACCGTCGATCTACCGGAACTCCCCGCCGGCACGCTGCTGCACGGCGCCCGGATCCACACCGCCGCCCTGCGTGCGGTCACCGGAGCGAACGGACCCGAACTCCGGGACACCAAGATCCCGGTCGACGATCTGCTGCCCAGCCGCATCGCCCGACCACTGACCGAGAGCCTCGCCGAGGGACGGTTCGGCGAACCGCTCGCCCGGACACTGTGGCCGGACCTGCGCATCGACGCCCGCGTCCGGACAGCGGTGACCGCATTGGCCGGCAGCGCCGTGAGCGTCGAAACCCTGGCGAGCCAGCTCTCCCTCACATCCCGCCACCTGCGACGACTCGTGGAAACCGAAGCCGGACTCACCTCCAAGACCGTGCAACTGGTCGGTCGGCTACAGCGGGCGATCCGCTTGGTTCGCGGCGAACCGGAAATGCCGCTGTCCCTGGTCGCCCTGGCCGCCGGATACTCGGATCAGGCGCACTTCGGGCGGGACGCTCGTCGCCTCACCGGCGCGACCCCCGCAGCCCTCGGCCCCTGATCCGTTCGAGCGCTGGTCCGAAGCCGCCGCTATCCAACAGCAAACCTAGCCGTGTCGTCCGACTCTCCCGCTCGCCCCCGAAGCGGAATCGTCACTGTTTTCGCACTTCAGGAAGGTTGAATCCCCAACTCGTCTTGGACACGAATCAGCGTCGAAGGGGCGGCCGCCACCGGTGCGTATGACATCCTTGGAGATCGATATGCCGTGATCAGCACCGGACAGGCAACCGAGTCACACAGCGTTCGCTAGGAGGCGTGATGACCGCAGGTGGATTCGACCCCGCATTCAGCCAGACCACCAGTATCAGACCGGCAGGCCTGGGCAAACGCGCGGTGGCCAGGTTCGTCGACTGGATCATCGCCGGCATCATCGGCGCCCTCTTCTTCTGGCTCCTCGGCTCGGTCTGGGACACGCCGGATTGGGTCTCGGTGCTCCCGGGAGCGGCCTTCGGCTGGCTCTACTTCGTCGCCTTCGAGGTGTCCTCGGGATCGACGCCGGGTAAGAAACTGCTCTCGCTGCACGTCAACGGGTCGGGTGGGGCATCGAAACCCAGCCTCAAGGACTCGGCGATCCGTAACGCGTACATGCTGCTGAACCTGATTCCCTGGGTGGGCGGGCTGCTGTGGTTCATCGCGGCCATCGCCATCGCCTTCACGATCAGCTCCAGCCCGACGAAACAGGGTTGGCACGACAACGCGGCGGGTGGGACGCAGGTCATCGACACGTAGACCCGGTCACTGCGCTGTACAAAGATCGGCGGTGCCCTGCGCATCGCCGATCTTTGATTGTGGGGCAACCGCCGAATCGGCGTCCGTCGCCTTGCTCAGGGCGGGGTACGGTCGTCGCGCTGATCTCAAACTGTTCGAAGGGGCGCGCGGGCCCGGGGCCTCTCGCGGTTCGATATCGACGTGCTCACCAAAATTATCGCGGCAGATCAAACCACCCGGCAGCCGCGGCATTCAACTACCAGATGAGATCACCCGGATGAACGCATCCCACTCGGCCGGGGCGAACACGAGCGCGGGACCAGCGGGGTTCTTCGAGTCACGAACACCGACCATGTCTGCAAGATGTGCGACCTCCACGCAGTCGCCGCCCGCTTGGCTGTGGCTGCTCTTGAACCAGTCCGCTCCGAATAGACCCCTGCTCACGCGACATGCTCCTCTGCGATCACTTGCATCAGACTCCGGGTGTCGTCCTCTTCCAACGTTACCGCTCGGATGCTCGCCACCGCCTCCCTGTGGCGGGTGATCGTTTCGTCGTCTTCGAGGAACAGTGCACCGGTGAAGCCTTCCACGAAGGCGACCGGGGGCTCTGGCGGGCGACCCGCGCGGAGAGATGGAAATTCGAACAGCGTGAAGGATTGAACCACCAGGCCGAAGTGTGGGCCGGCGTCGAACGGGATCACTCGAAGTGAAACATTCGGCAGCTCAGACACACGCACGAGATGTTGTAGCTGCTCCCTCATGACTTCCGGCCCGCCTACCTGGTGCCGCAAGACCGCCTCCGAAACGGCCACGTTCAGCGAAAAGTCCGGTACCTCATGGATCCGACGTTGCCGACGAGCGGTGAGCTCCAACTGGCGCTCCACATCGACGGTCGCCATAGTCGGGTTGGTCATCGTCACAATCCATCGCCGATAGGAGGGTGATTGGAGTAAACCGGGCAGCAACGTCAGCTGGAATGCGGTCAGCTGGGAACACGCCTGCTCGAGACTCATGAAATGGTCGAAGTGCGGGTTCACCACATCGGCGTAGGTGCGCCACCACCCGCGTGACGGATCACCCTTCGCCACCTTCACCTCTTGGACCAGGCCCAGAACCTCATCAGTCACCTCGTGGTCGGCCCCATAGAACGCCAGTAGATCCCGGAACTGCGCGGTGCTGATCCGAACCGGTTGCCCCTCTTCCAACCTCCCGATTCCTTGCTTGGACACTTCGATCGCCAAGCCTGCGGCCAACTGACTCTTCTTGGATTGGAACCTGAGTTCCCGGAGCCGTCGACCCAAAGCGCGCCGAGGCAGAGTCGAACCAATAGCCATGCCCACCCTCGCTATCTCGTCGTGGTCCAGTATGGACCTATATTTACTGGACCTACCCATACTGGACGCCTGACGAACTGGCCGGACGATCCCGAATAGTCTTTCCAGCGAACAGATTTCGGTGTCTACTGTATCCATGCCGATCGACGGGATGCGGGATAGAAGGCGAGCGTAACGGCTTTCATCGGGAATATTCAGGAAGGCGGCCGGAATCGGATTCGCTGCGCCGGCAGGAATTGCTATGCACGATCAAAGGAAAATCTAAAATCCGAAAAGGGTTAGAACAGATGACGATACATCCGGTGGATGGAAGACCGCGTCCGCATCACGCGCGAGCGGTCGGCTATCTCCGAACCGACCTCTCGCGCTACGAGACCCACGACACGGACGCTATCCGTCGACTCGCCCGGCGACAGGGATACACGCTGATCTGCATTGTCTGTCTCGGGCCTGACGCAGTTCCGGACGCGACCGGCTACGTCCTCGATATCATCCGAGCCACCGGCACGACAACACTCATCATCCCTGACCTCGCGCATCTCGAAAACCACCCCGGCCGCGTCTGTGATATATGCGACCTCATGACGGTGTGCCCGGAACAGCTCTGGATGAAATCTGGATGAAAGTCGGCACGAACCCAATGTGAAGCGGCCATGAACCTTCGTCTTATGTCTCAAACCATCCAAGATTCTGCACCGCTCAGGAGTCGGCTCGCGGTATCTGTGTCCGAACCGATGTCGAGCGATGGTATGCCTGGGGTCGGCACATCCGGCGGCACGTCCATCCGGCACGACTCCCAGCGCCCCCGAAGACTCCGATCGGTGGGAACGTTTTCCGAAATCCAGTCATTCGGGACGGTGGCAACGGCAGTCGGCAGACGGGCTGTGCGACTCAGGCGAACGGCAACAAGTTGCCAGTCGGGATCACGATGCAGGGCGTGGTATTCATTTCGACTGAGGAAGATGGTGAGTTGTCCCTGAACAGTGGTCGACTTCACCTCCAGGTGCGCCTTGCTCCTCCCGGAGACCGCGATGTCGTAGCCGAGTCCGTCCCTCGTGGCAGCAACATGGTCTACCGATAGGTCGGGCGCGGCCGACTCGAGTAGGTTTACGATGGCCAGTTCACCGGCAGTCCCGATCTCGCGCCACAATGTAGTGTCAACCTTTCCCCACGGAGCACGCGCTGGAGGGAAAGAAATATCCATATTCTCCGGAAGGTCGGTCGCTGCTGGCTCGACTTCTGCAGGTGCGTAGCGTTCGCGGATATTCTCGGCTTCCCAGTGCATCTTCACCGGTGTGTCCAGAAAACGTTCGAGCACTGCCGCGTCGAGTTTGCCCCCACGGGTCTTCCCGCCGGAATGATCGGGAAGAACGGTTCTGATGTCTTCCGATTTTCTGGAAATACTCCCTACGCTACGGAACCGAGGGCCGACCTCATGAAGTAGATATTCGGCTCGGTGCTGCAACAGCTCCGATAGCTCGGTTGCCATTGGACTATTTTGGCGGATCTGCTTCCATCCGGTTTTCATCATTGCGTCGCATATCAGAATCAGCTCTTCTTCGGACCATTTCGGATAGTTCGGCATATCTCGTTCCTGGGTAATATTGCGAAAATTATGCTCTTGTCAGCTCGCTGCCTGAAATGCGGTGAATCGCTCTTCCAACCGGTCCCGTGAAGGACGGTATTTGGTCGACCTGGGTACCGTTAGCTGCCTGCGGTCGAGCTCTAGGAACCCGTGTCGGACGATGGGGCTCTCGTCACCGCCTTCCAGGAGCGTATTGCTGATGACCACCTGGTAGTCCGGGGAGATGCCGATGAGGTCGGCGTCGTAGGCCGAGTGGTGGATCTTGCAGAGGCATAGACCGTTATCCACATCTGGGGTTCCATGTTCTTGGCTATCGGGAGTTATGTGGGCTGCATCGAGAAGCTGTCGGTGGCCCAGTCTGCAGATGCTGCACTTGTTGTCGTAGGCGGTCATCACCCGGCCTCTGAATTCCGGTTGATGCAGTCGTTTTCGATTTATCGTCTGTGCGTAACTGCGTTCGATTGGACTGAGGTCGATGGGATCCTCGGCCCCGATGAAACGCTCATCCAATGCAAGGATGAAGCGGCGGCGCTCGAAGTCGTCGTGGATGACATAGACAGGAAATACCGGAACGTATACGCCATCGGTGATCCAACGCAACAGGATCAACGGCAGTTGTAGCGCGAGCGCATTGCGGAGTTTGAGGTTGTCACCGTCGGTGCTTCCGTCCCGGTACGAGTAGATGAACAACGAATCGTCCAGGTGGTCATCCTCGTACGGACTGTCCGGCTTCGACATGATCGACAGCGTCGCCGCGTAGTCGCGCGGGTTCCAGATTCCCTTGTTCTGGTCGATCAGTCGTTGGGTACGGTCTCCTACCGGGAACGCGGACAGCTCTTTCCGCGTCAGGGTGCCCTTGTCCGCGACCTGCTGAGCCAGATGGTCGAAGATCATGTTTCGTAGCTCGAGCTCGATACTTACACCGCGATCCACGGATGAAGTCTGGCATCGCGGACTCTTGGTGTCACGCGAGCGCGATCATCGTCGGTCTGGTGGCGGGCGTCAGCAGTAGCCTGCCATTGTGCTCAGGCTGTGGTTTCGAGGCGTGCCCCGCCACGCCTTCGTAGTCTTGTTCGGTGCCGTGATCGCAGCAGACGCGGGCGGGGGCTTAGCCTTCTACCAGTGACCGAGCGGTTACAGTCGGTGCAGGCGTCGACTGCAGATACTTCCATCGAGTCGGTGCGCGACAGTCGTTTTACTGCAATAAGATTCGCCGTGACACGATGACGTGTGGGACCGTGGTACAACCGCGGTGAGGGGGACGATATGGCGTTGACGGCACGGTTCCAGCCGGGATCCACCCGTCGGCCCTTCGTGGATCGCGAGACAGCGCTCGCCGCGTTCGACAGCGCCGTGGCCGAACTCTCGGATCGACCCTGTGTGCTGTTGCTGAGCGGTGTCGGTGGCATCGGGAAGTCTCGCCTTCTCACCGAACTGCGCTCGCGAGTCGGTGGCGACCGCCCGACGGCAATGCTCGACTTTCAAGTGCCCGGCCAGCGGCAGCCCGCGGAGGCGTTGGTTGCGCTGCGTATCCAGCTGGGTGAGAGGAAGATCAAATTTCACCGGTTCGATATTGCCTGTGCGGTGCTCTGGCAACGGCTGCACCCGCACCTCCGATTCACCGGTGACTCGCTGGCGCTGGCCGAGCACAGCGAGATCTTGACCGAGATCCTGAATGACGCGACCGGAATTCCGGTGTTCGGGACGGCGGCCAAACTGGTCGAGACCGGGGCGCGCCGCGTAGTCCGCAGTCACCGGATTCGGCACGATCCGGTGCTGCAAGAGCTGGATCGGATGGGCCTGGGCCAGCTCGAGGAGGCTGTGTCCTATCTGTTTGCCCAAGACCTTGCGGCGGGCACTGCCGGCCGCTCCTATGCGATCTTCTTCGATGCCTACGAGGCGATGATGGGTGGGCCGCAGCGGGAAGGGCGGGCCGCCGCGGTGGATTTGTGGTTGCGTGATGTCGTCGCCCAGCTGGATACCGGGCTGGTGGTGATCGCCAGTCGCGAGCCACTCGGATGGGAACGGCACGACCCGGAATGGGGCGAGCGGGTCCGTGAGGTGCGGGTCGACGATCTGCCGATGGATGCCCGGTACGCGCTGCTGGACGCCTGCGGTGTCGAGAACCTCGCCGAACGCGAGGTGATCGCCGTCTCCAGCGCTGGGGTGCCCTTCTACCTACACCTCGCGATCGATGCCCGGGGCCATCCCGATGTGGTGGGCGCGGACGAGCTCGTGTCGCCGGAAGCGATACTCGACCGCTTCCTTCGCTATGTTCCTCACGATGAGATACGTGTGCTCGAACTACTCGGCCTGCCGCGAACCTTCGATCACGATATCTTCCGAGCAATCACCGCTCGCTTCGACCTTCCGGGCAACCCGGTGGTCTGGAACTCGCTGATCGCATACTCGTTCGTCTCCTCTGCGGATGGCGATGGCGACCGCTACCAGCTGCACCAGCTCATGGTTTCCGCACTGCGTCGCCGCTTGCCCGACGATGTGCGCGCCGAGCTGCATTCCGCCCTGCACCAGCTGTGGTGGGAGCGGGCCCAGCAGGCGGGTAATCAGGTATCGGCGTGGCGCGAAGCCGGATATCACGGGTTGTGGTCCGGGGCTCTCGCCGCAGTAGATCTGCTGGGTTATGTGGACCGCATCGTGGCCGGCGGCGGGTATCAGGGCATCGACGGTTTGATCAGTGACCTTAACCGTTATCTGTGTGATGGGCATGGGAACGTAGGAGCTATGGCGGAGATCTCGGACTTGGCGACCTGCCTGGAAGCGGAGGCCGCGCTGCTACTCGGCGACGCGAAAGCTGCCGACCGGTTGACCCGGGATATCGATTTGGCGCGCACCGGGCCGATCGCGGATCGGCTTGCGGTCGCCGCCGGGAATGCGCGCCGCATCCTCGGTGAAACGGATGCGGCGTTGACCATCTATGGCTCGGTTTGGGACGAGGGAGCCGGCCGGGCACGGCTCGAAGCAGGACTGTGGGCTGCGGATCTCCATATGTGCCAGGGCCGATTCGAACAAGCTCTCGGTCTGTGTGACGAGCTGGTCGCTGCTACGGGGGACGATCGGGAACTGCTGGGCGACATCGCCCGCCTCCGTCATCTGTCCTATCGTCTCGCCTTCGATACCGAGGCAGCCGCACGCTATCTGGCGGAGGCGGAAGTCCACTACATTGCCGCGGGCAGCATCGTCGGCCAGGCGAATATCGTGACGAATCGCGCCGAACTACTGGCATTGACCGACCCCGGCACTGCGATCGACGCCGCTGGTGCCGCGATCACCCGGCAACGTGAACTCGGTGCTCTGCACGAACTCGGTAAGGCCTATACCGCGCTGGGGTTGGCTCAACTGGCTCTCGGCGAGCTCGATGCCGCGGAGCGCGCGCTTTCCGATGGATGTGATGTCCTGGAGCAGGCGGGATATCGCTCCGGTCGGGCACGGGCCGAACTGTTCCGTGCGGGGGTGTACGCACGGCGTGGTGCGCGGCCGGAAGCGATCAGCAGTGTCCGGTGGGCGATTTCCGAACTGGAAGCCGCCGAGGTGTATCCCGGTCTGATCCTGGTGGCGCGTGCCGTGCTGTCGCTCTACGGCTGGATCGAACCGGATGTCTCCGCCGCGGCGGCGCGGGCGCTGGCCCGGATCCAGCCGCCGTCTCCGGACGCCGATCCTGACCGGGGAGCTCAGCGGCTGATCGCACGTGTCCTGGGAATCGACCCGGACCAGCTCTATTACGAGGCCACAGCCCGCACCGACACGGCGGCAGGGTATTACAACCACAATGTGCGAGTCAACGGTCGGCTGGGCACGGTGAACGTTCGCATTCCTGTCGCGGGTGCGGATGTGATGGACCTGCGGCAGTGGCCCGAAGCAGTGGTATTGCGGGCGATCGAGGCATCCGTGGTCCCGGCGCCACGACTGCGATGGGAGTCGCGGTCCCCGAAATACCAGATCCACGACTACATCGAGGGCGAGTTACTGGATCGGATCGCTCCCCGGGGTGTGGCGGTGCCCGCGCATGTTCCCGCGGATGTGGCCGCATTCTTCGGTTCGTTGCGGGAGGTACCCTCGGAGCGGCTGCCTACCACCGCCGGCGAGAACAGAGGTGACCCCGTATCGTTCGCCCGGCGGCTTTCGGCTGTCTCGCAGAACGTGTATCGGGAGGCGAGGGAATCGTTCGGTCGGCTCTACCACGACTTGGGAGTGCCCACGGACCCGTTCGCCGGAATCGTCGACTCCTGGACCACATTGCAGGCCAGACCATTCCGGTTGCTGCACTCCGATGTCCACCGCAAGAACATGATCACCCGGGCCGGCGGGGTCGTATTCATCGACTGGGAATTGGCGCTATACGGCGACCCGGTGTACGACGTTGCCTCGCACCTCCACAAGATGGGTTACTTTCCTGATGAGCAGGAAGCGCTGCTGGCGGCATGGACAACGGCGGAGCCCGCGGCCGCTGTCGGTGAATGGGCCACGGATCTGCGAACGTACTTGAACCACGAACGCGTCAAATCCGTGATTGTCGACGCGGTTCGCTACGCGAAAGTGCTGGCCGACGGTGATCGCGGAATCGATGGTGAGCATGCGCTGGTATCCAATCTTGTGGGCAAAATCGGGTGGGCAAGGGATATCTGGGGGAATCCTGAATCGGTCGATCCGGAACAAGTGGAGGCTGCGCTGCGCTCGTGGGGGCAGCGGTCCTGACACGAGGGAGCCGGTGAGAGAAATGGTGCGTGCCCATCGAACAGGCCACCGTGTACCGTTGGAACCTCCGCAACGGGACCGGGGTGCTGTCCCGGCCCGATGGTTCACTGGCGTGGTTTCACATATCCTGCGTCGCGCAGTCCGAGGTGCTCACCCTGCAGGAAGGTGTAGTGGTCGACGCCGAGATCGAGAACGTACCTCGAGGGGAATACGCCAGTCGCGCTGTATCGGTGCGACGCCACGCGCAGTAACTGTCAGTGGTGTGTAAAGGCTTTCCAACTGCGGCACTCTCGTCGTCAGGGAGTCGGGGGCCGGCCGAGCGAACGAAGATAGATGAGCGTCGCCTGGACTCGTCGATCGCCTTCGCGCAGCGGTAGTTTCGCGAATATGGCGCCGATGTGTTTGCGCACGGCTGCTTCCGAAACGGTCAGGACCTCCGCTATGCCGGAGTTCGTCTTTCCTTCGGCTACCAGTGCGAGTACTTCCCGTTCGCGGGCGGTGAGATCGGCCAACGGAGTGCGGTGCCGGCTGGACTTGACGAGGGCTCGGACGACCTCCGGGTCGACGATCGTTTCACCGGTGGCGACCCGGGAGATGGTGTCGAGGAACTGCCGGACGTGTCCGACGCGCTCTTTCAGGAGGTACCCCACACCGGCAGTCGAATCATCGCCGAGTAAGTCGTCGAGGTAGGCGACGGAAACGTACTGTGACAGAACCACTATCGGTAGTCGTGGGTCTCGTCGGCGGAGTTCGGCGGCGGCGCGGAGGCCGTCGTCGGTGCCGTTCGGCGGCATCCGGACATCGGTGATCACCAGGTCGGGTGTGTAGGCCGCGTAGGCGTGGAGGAGGCCGGGTGCGTCGCCTACTGCCGCGCTCACCTCGTGGCCGGCCGAGGCGAGCACACTCTCCAGGCCGGCGCGCAGTAGTGGGCTGTCCTCGGCCAGGACGATCCGCAGTCGAGTGGGTGGGAATGTCACACCGGGCACTCCATCCGGATGGTTGTCGGTCCGCCGGGTGGGCTGGACACCGTCAGTTGTCCGTCCAGGGCAGCGAGACGGCGTTGCAGGCGGTCGAGGCCGTGGCCGCCCACAATGTGGGCGCCGCCCGGTCCGTCGTCGGTAATGCGCACCATCCACTGTGTACCGGTGCGGGTGCCGTGGAGGTCGACTCGGGTGGCGGCGGTGTGCCTGGCGACGTTGGTGAGGGATTCGGCGGCGAAGACGTAGGACATGTGCTCGACCGCCGGTGGTAGCCGGTCATCCGGGGTGGACGCGTCGTCGAGGTCGATGTGGATATCGAGTGGTAGGTCTGCCGCGAGATCGATCAGCGCCGGGCCCAGGCCGCGTTCGGTCAGGACCCGGGGCGAGAACCCGCGCAGGACGGCCCGCAGTTCGCTCAGGGTTTCGTCGACCTGCCGGTGGGCGTCGGCGGCGACGCGACCGGCGGGTCCGTCCGCGTCCTGGGATTCGGCCAGGCCGAGGGTCATCGAGAGGGCGACGAGCCGATGCTGGACACGGTCGTGTAGTTCGGATTCGAGGAGGTCGCGCTCGAACCCTTCGGCTTCCAGCAGCGCGGAGCGGGAGTTCTCGATGCGGACCGCTTCGCGCTGCCAGCGGCCGGTATCGGGGGCCAGCAGCTTTCGGGCCGCCAGCGCTTCGAGTGCCGACCAGGCGCTGAGGAGCACCAGCAGCAGGACCGCGGCGACGAACGCCGCGCCGGTGCAGATCCATGCTCCCGACTGCTCGTCGACCACCCAGGGGCCGAGGTCGAAGTAATCCCGTCGGACGAGGAGCGGCGCGGCGAGCAGGACCGCGATGAGGATGACGGCGAAGACTGTCAGGCAGCACAGCGCCCCGCCGAACACAGTGGTGGTGGCCAGGTAGGTGACGTGCCGGAAAGTGGGTAACCGGCGCTCGGCCGCCGCGGCCCGCACTCGGGCCGCGGCGTGATCCGCGGTGTCGGGGTCGACCAATCGGAGCCGGGCGCACTGGAGCCGCAGCACAGGTTCCCACAGGGCGGCCCGAAGATCGCGGGTCACACCGAGCAGTACCACCGGCACGAAACCGGCCACCGCGGCCGCTGCGAGGACTCCGCCGCACAGCACGGAGAGCAGTGCGCACCACGGCCAACGGGAAACGAAGAAGCGTGGGCCTGTCCGCAGTGCGGACCCCACCCCGGTCACTGCCGGACTCCCAGCGGCGTCGCCGGTTGCGCGTTCTGCGGGCCGCCGCGCCTCGTCGTCAGGACGATCCACGCGACCACGGGCGAATATGCTGCGCACATCAGCAGAGTAGTGGCGGCGCCGGAGGGGTCGGCGGTACCGGCGAACAGTTCCAGTCCCAGCGCGAGTACGAGGTTGCTTCCGCCGTGCAGTAGGGCCGGTGGCCAGACCGAACCGCTGCGCACCCACAACCAGCCGATCACGAACTCGAGTTCGATCGACAGCGGCAACCACAGCACCATGGCGATGAACGCATCGGTGGCCGAACCGCCCGCGCCCAGGTAGCCCACCCAGGGCAGCGGCCAGTGCCACACACCCCAGATCACGCCCGTCGCGAAGGTGGTGAGCACGGGGCGACCGGGAACGAGACGATCGCGCAGATAGGTGGTCCAGCCGAACTCCTCACCGAAGAAGATCGGTGCGGCCACGACCGGGATGATCGGGGCGAGTGCCAGGAACAGCAGATGACCGGAATCGAAGTCGCCGGCCTCGGGACGCCACATTCCCAGCGCCACCGCAAGCCCGAGCGCGACGGCGAGAACACCGACTGGGAGCAGTGCGGCGATCAGGTACGAGCGCCACTGTCGGGCGAGTCGCAGCTGCAGACCGGCATCGGCGAAACCCTCGCGGGTGATCCACCGTCGAGTGCAGACCGCGGCGAGCGCCGGGACGAAAGCTCCGGTCAGTAATTGGACGACCGGATTATCGAGGGAGTACCCGGCCGCCCCGGCGATCCCCCACGGAACCCACGCGCCCGCGAAAGCGAGTACGAGGAACCAGAGAACGCCCTTGCGCCGGGTCCGGGGGCTGGACCCGAGCGGCCCCCGGTCGGTCAACGCTGTAGTCATGCCCTCATTACAGAGGGGCCACCGCGGGAAGTCGTTGGTGAACAGGACCGTTTCATGGTCGCGTACGCGCTACCACGGACTCGACGACCCGTGGTCCTGTCCCTGCGCCCGACACCCGAACCTTGCCCCAGAGGTTGGACGGTGGCCCTGCCAGGACTATCTGTGCGCCCTCGTGGACAAGAGTCCAGAGTGGCCGCGCGGTCGGTCGTAATCGATTGCCGACGTATGTCGACAGCCGGTCAGGAGGCTTTCGTGCTCGTGCTGGGCAGCCGCACCGTGCAGAGCAGCGACCCGTTCTGCCCGCCGAACATGCTCTCGAACGGCGCCGGCCGTTGCTGGGTCACGCCGAAATTCCCAGGACGAAGGTCACGAACCTCCCCACCACGGACTCGGCCGGAAGTCTCGGTGGGCTCGTTGCCCGAGGCGCGTCCGGCCGACTTGGGATATCCATTGTCGAAGCACTCGCCTCGAGCGGAAGGCTGCTCTGACGGTTCGTTGTGTATGGAATCGGTGGCGGGGCGGAAAGCTTGGATCTCGCAGCTTGTTACGCATGTGTTCTCCTACCCGAGACAAGTCGCGAATTCGTGGACAGCTTTCTCGGGGGCGGCGCGGGTGCTGCTCCACGAGGAGTTCCTCGTTTCCCGGCCGGGGCGAATCTGCGGTGCACCGAAAACGGACTCACCGAACAGCAATCGGTTGCAGGCCGGACCGGCCAGCGGCTTTTACGGTCGATACCCGTTTCCGCCGGTGCCGCTGCGAGGCGCCCGGCCCGTTCGTGCGCCTCGGGCTGTGGGCGGGTCCGCGAACCGCAGATGACGGTGGGGACCGGCTGATCGGGCATGCACCCCAGTCTCCCACAGCGATCTGTGCGTCGCCGCGGTCCTTTCCGGGGCTGGTAACTGCCCGCCGCGCGCTAGCTGCCCTGCGTGTCGGTGAGGGCCAGCCGGACGGTGCCGATTGCGAAGATCGCGACGCAGACCGCCGCGAAATACAGCAGTGACCCGTTCTGTCCGCCGAACAGGCTCTCGATGGTCGCCAATTGCCCGACCCCCAGCTCCCCGTTCTTGAACGGGGACAGCTGCTGCAGAGTGACCCCCAGGTCCCCGGGTACGAAGGTCATGAACACCTCCACCCCGAACTTCCACAGCAGCACGATCATCACCACGAACCCCGGCTTGGGAACCAGTGCCGTGATTCCCAGCCCGAGTGCCGTGATCAGCAGTGTGTAGAGCGGGACCCCGATCAGCAGCGCGATCCCGTCACCCGAGAACACCTCGACCTTGCCCCAGATCTCCGGGAACAGCTGCGGAAAGGCCCAGAGGATCAGGAAGGTGACCGCCAGGGCGGTGAGGGCCGCGATCACGCCGAAGACGACGAGTTTGGCGAGGGGCAGGAGCCAGCGGCGGGTCTGGATGCCGAAAACCGTTTCGACGGTGTCGTCCTTGAATTCCGCGCACAGCGACGACACCCCGCCCGCCATGAGGATGAAGGCGGAGAAGATGAGAATCCAGTAGGCGGCGTTGTTCGTGTCCATACCGCCGGCGCCGTTGAGTTTGTTCGCTTCGGTGGCTTTCGCGATTCCGAAGTTGAGGGCGACCGGAATGACGACGGCCAGGGGGACGACAGCGTACCAGACCGGGCTGCGCCAGGAGAGTTTGGCGAGTTCGCTGCGGACGGATCGGAGGAGGTGGGTGGCGATCATCTACCGGGTACCTCCGATGGCGGCGTATTCGACGCTGCTGTGGGTGATCTCGATGTACGCCGATTCCAGGGGGCGTGGTCCCGAACCTGCCGCCACCAGCTCGTCCTTACTCGTATCGGACAGGACTCTGCCCTTGCCCATGATGACCACGCGGGTGCCGGTGATCTCGACTTCGGTGAGGTTGTGGGAGGCCACCAGGAGGCATTTGCCGTCGGCGGCCAGGTCGACTAGGAGTTCGCGGAGCCAGATGATGCCTTCGATGTCCAGGCCGTTGGCCGGTTCGTCGAGAACCATCGTTTTCGGGTCGCCGAGTAGTGCGGAGGCGATACCGAGGCGCTGGAGCATGCCGTAGGAGAATTTGCCGACCGTGCGTTTCGCGACCGGGGTGAGGCCGACTCGGTCGAGTACCGGCGCGATATCGGATTTCGGCAGGCCACCCAGCCTCGCCTGCCACAGCAGATGCTGTTCGGCGGTATGTGCGGGGTTGCGGGCGAAAGGGCCCAGGCTGAATCCTATTTCGGTGATGACGCTGCGGAGCTCGCGCAGTCCGCTGCCGTTGACCGAGATCGTGCCGGAGCTGGGGTGGGCCAGACCGGCGATCATGCGCATCACCGTGGTTTTCCCGGCGCCGTTGGGTCCGAGCAGATAGGTTATCGAGCCCTGCCCGGCCTCGAAGGTGACGTCGTCGACGGCGAGTTTCTCGCCGAAGCGTTTGGAAACGCCACGAACGCTGATCATATGAATTCCTGGGTTACTGGTGCCGGTGCGGCCGGGAATATGGTGTCCCGTGGTGTGTTTCGGAAATTCGGGATGCACGCCCGAGCGGGGCGGCGCGGCCGGATCGAATGATCACGGTGCGCCGCTCCGACAGGTGTGGCCGAGATCAGTAGCCGAAGGTGGGGTCACCCTGGCACTGCATTTCCTGGCAGGTGGCCTTCCAGTCGAATTTCCACAGGCCGCCTTCGCGGAGGTAGTGGTAGACGTTGCTCTGCGCGGGGAAGCCGGCCATCACGCCGTGCACGGTGACCGACATGGTGTTACCGGAGACATTGATCGGGGCGATGGCGCGACCCTGGATGGAGAAGAAATCCATGGTCTTGCTGGTCTCCATGATCCGCTCCAGGGCGGGGCGGGCGCCGGGGCCGTTGTAGCTCACCTCGACCTTGGGTTCCATGCCGATGTTCGGGTTCCAGAACGCGGCGAATTGCCGTTCGATCTGCGCCAGGGTAGGTACGTCGTCGCGGACGTAGAGATCGGAGGTCTGGGAAGCCCGGATGGAGAAATCGGCCGACGCGGGTTGCGTCAGGCCGAATCCCATGAGTGCGGTGAGAATACAGACAGCGGCGATTCTGATGAATCTGGACATGACGGCCCCTTCTAAGACCAACCTGCGAACCGATGCGCCGGGACCGGTGTCCGCGGTGTCGCGTACTTCGTCCGCCGGCGCTGTCCGAATGGGTACGCGCAGCGCGGGACCCACTCGGATAATGCGAAACGCTAGCGGCGGACTTTAGGTTAGTCAATCCTAAGTATCGGAAGGGGGCCGGGCTCACACCACGACGGGGAGGGTGCGATGGCCGTTGGTGACGAGACTGGGCACATTGGTGAGCGCCGAGGGGTCACCGGTGGCCAGTCGCATATCCGGGAACCGGCCGAAGAGGGCGGGCAGTGCGACCGCGGCCTCTAGCCGGGCCAACGGCGCGCCGAGACAGTGGTGCACGCCGTGCCCGAAGGCCATATGGTCCTTGGACTGCCGGGTCGGATCGAACAGGTCGGGACGGTCCGGGTGGACACCGGGGTCGCGTCCGGCGCCGGCCAGCCCGGCCAGGATGGCATCACCCGCGGCGATGCGGTGGCCGCCGGGCAGGTCGATGTCCTCGAGGGCGAAACGCATCGGCATATGGGCGATCGGCGGTTCCCAGCGCAGGGTCTCCTCGATGATGTCGGACCAGTCGAGCTGCCCGGCGAGCGCGGCGGCGCGATGCGCGGGGTGGGTGAGCAGCGCGTACACGGCGTGATCGAGGAGGTTGGCGGTGGTTTCGTGGCCGGCGACGATGATGAGCAGCAGGGTGTCGCCCAGTTCCTGCTCGCTGAGTTTCGAACCGTCCTCGTCGTGGGTGGTCATCAGTACGGTGGTCAGATCGTCGCCGGGGTTGCGGCGTTTGTAGTCCAGGAGTTCGTGCAGGGTGGTGTAGAGCCCGGCGAAATTGGCCTGGGCCTGCTCGGGCGTGAGGGTGGTGTCGAGGGTGCCGCCGGCGTAGGTGCGCAGCGCGGCCGACAACTCGGCGGGTACACCCATCAGTTCGCCGATCACCCGGATCGGCAGGGCGCAGGCGAAACGGTCCCGCAGGTCGACCGGCCGGTCGGCCGGAGTGGTGGCGATATCGTCGAGCAGTTCGGCGGTGATGGCCTCGATCCGTGGGCGCAGCGCCTGGGTCCGGCGGTGGGTGAACGCGGGAGCCACCAGTTTCCGCAGCCGCCGGTGGTCCTCGCCATAGGCGGTGAGAAGGTTGGACACCGCGACCCACGGCCACATCACCCAGTCCTGCGGGATCTCGCCGGTGTGCATGGCCGGCCAGTGCCGGTTCGCGTCCTTGGAGACGCGCGGGTCGGTGAAGAGTTTCTCCAGCAACCCGGCATCGATCACCGACCAGGCGGGCACGCCGCCGGGGAGCTCGATCACGGCGAGGGGGCCGCGGGCGCGGATCCGGTGTATCTCGGTGTGGAAATCGGCGCCGGCCGGGTCGAGCACAAGCGGTTCGGTCTGTGACTGTTCCTGGGTCATCGGGTTGCTCCTGTCATCGGATCACGGGTGCATCGGAATCAACGGCGCGGACGGTGGGAATTCGACGGGCAGCGCGCTGAGCGCCCGATGGAACAGGCCGGGGCGCCAGGTGAGCTGGTCGGCGGGGATCGCGAGCTCGATCTCGGGAAGGGCATCGAGCAGCTGATCGACCGCCTCGCCGGCGATGATGCGGGCGATGTCCTCGGCCATGCAGGCGTGCGTGCCCTGGCCCCACGCGAGATGGGACCGGTTGCCGATCCGTTCGCCACCACCGATCTTCGGGTCGGTGTTGCAGGCGGCGATACTGATCACCACCGGCTGATCGGCGGGCAGCCAGGTATTGCCGACCAGGATCGGCTGGCGCGGATAGGACGTGCAGAAATTCGGCAGCGGCGGGTCGGTGAAGAGCACCTCGTCGATGGCGTCGCGGGTCGCGAGCGAACCGCCGAGCATATGGCCGCCGAATCGTTCGTCGATGAGCATGAGCCGCAAAGTCGTGGTGATCAGCGAGGTGGTCGGCTCGGTGCCGGCCGCGTAGACGAGGGCGGCCTGCTGGACCATCTCCATATCGTCGAGGCGGGAATCGTGTCGCATCATCCAGGACGTGACATCTCGGGCCGGGCAGGCGCGTTTCTGCCCGACCGCCTCCATCAGCACACCGGCGAAACGCATATTGCCCTCGGCGGCGCTTTCGGCGGAGCTGGCGTCGAGGATCGCCGCCATTCCCTCGAACGCGGTGCGCCCGGCCTCCGGCGAAAGCCCCATCAACTCGGTCAAGGTGGCGAAGGTGAGCGGAAAGGCGTACTGCGTGCGCAGATCCGCCGAACCCGTCGCGCAGAAATCGTTGATCAACGGAATGGCCAGGCGTTCGATGGTGGCGCGCAACAGATGCCGATCTACCGCCTCGAGGCCGGCGACGATGGGCGCCCGCAACCGGATGTGCTCCTCGCCGGCGGAGCGCAGGGCATTGGGTCGGTATTCCATCATCGGCAGCAGCGGGCAATCCGCGGGCACGGTCGCCTGCCAGCGGCGGGGGTCGGCGGGGAAATGTTCCGGGTCGTGCAGGATCTTCAGAGCGTGCCGATATCCGATGACCAGCGTCGCGGGCACACCCGGTGCCAGATCCACCGGGACCAGCGGTCCGAAACGGCGCCGCATATCGCGGTAGGCGGCGGCGGGGTCGGCGGTGAAATCGGGTGTGTACAGCGGCACACGCTCCCCACCTGCGGCGAGGGGCGACCCTTGTTGGGCCGAGTGCGCGGACGACATCGTCATGGTCACGTACTCCATAGCGGATCGATGGTTCGGTCGAATGCCCCGGTGGCACGGCCGTGCCCGCGTGACGGCAGCACGAAGACGGCTGCGGGCGAGCAGGACTCGGCCCACCGTGCGGTGTTCCCGATTCGGAACGACCACAGGGCTGTCCAGGTGAGAGCGGACGGTTTCGTGGACGGCGAAACGTCGCGTATCACTCGAAGATCGGGCCGGGGCGCCGCGCGGGGGCGGGGTCGCCGGCCGTCGATAATCGGGGGCCGGCCGGGGGCGGCGGAGTTCGCCGGATCACGGTGACCGTGCGCGCGCGTCGTCGCCGATGACATGCGGCGCGCACCCTCCGGCGGGGGTGCGGGGCCGGGGTCATCGGATGAGCGTGGTCGATACAACGCCGGGCACTGGCCGACGGCGAACGGGAGAACGGCGTACCGAGGGCGTGCGTGCCGACGGTGCCGGCACCGTCGGGGAGGGGGAATCGCGAATGGGCCGGCCCGGCGGACTGCGGTGGCGCGGCACGACCCGGCACAACGAATCCCTCCCGCTTCGTCGGATGACTTTCCGCGTGAATTGTAGTCCAGCGCTGTGGATTACGTGGGGCGAGCGCGGCGCCGCAGGTCATCGGACCCGGTCGCGGGGTGACTCGTGGGCGTTTCGAATTGTCCGGATGTGACTCGTCCGGCGGCCCCGGGAGAAAAGGAATTCCGCCGATGGCCACCCGGCCGTCCCTGCTTCGCAGGCTGCCCTGCAACCCTCATCGGAACGGCCGGGTGGCACGCCGTGCGGTTGGACGGGCCGCGCGGCGGGCCTCTCGGGGAGATCGGTCTCAGCGACCGGCTTCCAGGTAGTTGCGCCAGCCTCCGTATCCGGTGATATCGGTGGCGTCGCGGGCGGATTCGTAATCGCAGGCGAAACCGGTGACCCAATCCCCGGAATCCAGTTCGACCTTTCCGAGCGTCATGGGCGACGGCAGATTGCTCAGGAATGTGCCGAGGGCGGCGGGGGAGAGCCGGTACAGCTCGCCGGGCAGCGAACTGCCCGAACCGGCTCCCACGCGGAGCATGCCCGGCTTGGGCGGGTCGGCGGGCAGCGCCACCATGCGATACGCGGGTGCGGTGGCGACCTCGCCCAGGAACCGGGCCCGCGCCTGCTCCAATTGATGATGCAGCGGAAGCCCACGGAGATGGGCGCCGACGACCAGGAGATCGGTACCGATATCGGTGAGCAGCGGGCCGGGCGCGTCCAGCAGCCGGGCGGCCGCATCGATCCCTATCTGATCGGCGAACGCCGGGGTCACCAGCATGACGCCGAACGGATCGCCCTCGGCGGTCTCCGCGCCCGGTACCGCGACCGCGGCCAGATCCAGCAGATTGCAGAAATTGGTGAAGGTGCCCATACGGCTGTTGATCGCCACCGGTTCGGCGGCGACGGCGGCCAGGGTCGGATGCTCGGTCGTGGTGGGGAGCAGCAGGGCCGGGTAGTCGTCGAACAATCGGCGCGCGGCGGCCGCCGCCTGCGCGAGCCGGCCCAGATCGGTGACGTATTCGTGGGCGGCCGGGCGGGCGGCACCAGCGACGATCCGTGCGACCACCGGGTCGGCGCCCTCGGGCGCACCGCCGAGGAATTCGCCCATCGCGGCGTAGCGCTGGGCCACGACAGCTCCGTCGTAGAGCAGGACGGCGGCCTCGAGCAGTTCACCGATATCGACAGTCGCCACCTCGCCGCCGCCCGCCTTCCAGCGCGCGACCGTCGCATCGAAAGCCGCGCGGTAGGCGGGGGTGAGGGCGGTCAGGTTGTGGTCGGCGGGAATCGCGAGCGTGGTGCGGGCCGGGGCGCCCAGCGGGGTGTCGGCGGGCCAGGCCCGCGAGCGAGGGTCGGCGGCGTCGGGGCCGATCATGGCGGCGGTCACCGCGGTGGCAAGGGCGAGGTCGCGGGCGAAAACGGTGACCACGTCGTAATCGGGGCAGGCAGGCACCACACCGGTGGTGGGCACGAGCCCGAGCGACGGTTTCACCCCGACGATGCCGTTGAGCGCGGCCGGGACCCGGCCGGAGCCCGCGGTATCGGTGCCCAGCGCCGCGTCGACCATACCCAGCGCGACCGCGACCGCCGATCCGGAGCTACTGCCGCCGGAGACCCGGTCGGGGAACAGAGCGTTCCGGACCGCACCGTAGGGACTGCGGGTGCCGACGAGGCCGGTGGCGAACTGGTCGAGATTGGTTTTGCCGAGTACCAGGGCGCCCTGCTCGATCAGCCGCGCCGCAGCGGGAGCAGTGCGCTCCGGCGTTCTCTCGAAACCGGGGCAGGCGCAGGTGGTGGGGAGGCCGGCGATATCGATGTTGTCCTTGACGGCGAGGAGCAGCCCCGCGAGCGGCAACTGCTCACCCCGGGCGAGTCGGTCCTCGAGCGCGACCGCCTCCGCCAGGACCTCGGCTTCGGCGCGCAGGGTGATCCAGATTTCGGGCCGGTCGTGTTCGCGGATGGTCCGGTAGGCGCGGGCCACCTTCTCGGCCGGGCCGGCCGGAGCCGGGGCCGACAAATCCGCTAGCGGTAGTTGCTCCATGGTCATGCCGCTCCTTCGGTGTCGATGGCGACCAGAGGTGCGCCGGTGGTGACTTGATCGCCCGCCGCGACGGCGATGGTGTGCACGGTGCCGGAGACCTCCGCGACCACCGGCAGTTCCATCTTCATCGCCTCGAGGACGAGCAGGGTGGTGCCGGCTTCGACGTGGTCGCCCACAGCCACCTCCACCCGCCAGACATTGGCCATCATCGGTGCCGTCACCGGATGGGTGCCCTCGGGCAGGTCCAGGTCTTCGGCGGTTTCGGGTTCGGCGGCGGGGTCGGCCTGGGCGTCGAGTTCGCCGCTCGCCGCCCAGCGCTGCCGTTCGGCGGCGAACGCGGCCTGCCGGCGTTCCTCGGTGGCGGCGATATCGCCCGAGTTCTCGGTGAGGAACGCGAGATGTTCGGCCATGGCGAATTCGCCTGCACTGGTGCGCATCTCGTATCGTCCCGCCGCCATCTCGGCACGCAACTCGAGCAGTTCATCCGCCGCGACCGGATACCAGCTGATCCGGTCGAAGAACCGGAACAGCCACGGTTTACCGGATTCGAACGGTGCGCGCTGCCGGTAACCGGACCAGATCGGAAGGGTGCGGCCGACGAGCTGATAGCCGCCGGGGGATTCCATGCCGTAGACGCAGAGGTACTTGCCGCCGATACCGACCGCGTCGGACGGGGTCCAGGTGCGGGCGGGGTTGTACTTGGTGGTCACCAGGCGGTGCCGGGGGTCGAGCGGGACGGCCAGCGGCGCGCCGAGGTAGACATCGCCGAGACCGAGCACCATGTACTGGGCGTCGAAGACGATATCGCGTACGTCCTCGACGCTGTCCAGGCCGTTGATCCGGCGGATGAACTCGATATTCGACGGCAGCCAGGGCGCTTCGGCCCGGACACCGCGCCCGTAGCGTTCGATGGCCGCCGCGATGGTGGGGTCGTCGAAGGAGAGCGGCAATTCGAGATGCCGGCTCGGGACGCGCAGGTCGGCGGTATCGGGGATATCGTCCTCGAGTTCGCCGAGCAGGCGCACCACGGTGCGCTGGTCGATGATGTCGGGGTCGAAGTGCAGATGCAGGGAGCGCACACCGGGCGTGATATCTATCAGACCGGGGATGGACGCGTGGTCGAGGCGTTCGCTCAGGGCATGGACGCGCATCCGCAGACCCAGATCGAGTTCCATCGGGCCGTATTCGATCAACACGTTGTCGTCGCCGCCGCGCCGGTATTCGACCTCGGGGGTGCCGGTACCGGCATCGCGGCGGCCCAGGACCCCGTCGTCGGTCTCCCGTGGCCCGAGGAGTTCGGGTGCGGGCAGGTCACGGCCGCGCAGGGCGGGCGAGGAACGGAACGCGCCGGTGCGTTCGTCGGCGACCGGAACGAAACGCACTCGGTCACCCGGGCGCATCTGACCGAGTTTCCAGCGGTGCGCGGAGATCACGGTCAGCGGGCAAGCGAAACCGCCCAGGCTGGGACCGTCGGGACCCAGCAGGATCGGGGTATCGCCGGAGAGGTTCAGAGCGCCGACACTGTACGGGCAGTCGTGCAGGTTGGAGGGGTGCAGCCCGGCATCGCCGCCGTCGGTGCGCGACCAGGTCGGTTTCGGACCGGCCAGCCGCAGGCCGGTGCGGTTGGCATGGGCCTGCACCTGCCAGGTGGCGTCGTAGAACTGGGCGATATCGGCGGGCGTGAAATAGTCGGGGGCGGGCTGCGGGCCCTCACCGACCCCGACGTGCCAGGTATGGCCGAATTCGGGGCGTTCGCCGGCCGGGACGGGCGCGGGCTCGAGCAGCCCGCCGGCATCGGGTTTGATGCCGAGAATATCGCCGGCCGCGACGGCCCGGCCGGTGATACCGCCGAATCCGCCGAGGGTGAAAGTGGCCGCGCTGCCGTGGTAGTCGGGGGCGAGGATTCCGCCGCGGACGGCGAGATAGGTGCGCAGCCCGGTGTCGTGGGGCGCGCCGATATCGAGGACCGAACCGGCGGGGACGGTGACCGGTTCCCACATGGGCACCGGTTCGTCGTCCACGGTCACCGGGGCTTCGGCGCCGGTGACGCAGACGACGGTGGTATCGGTGACCCGGATCCGCGGCCCCAGCAGGGTGGCCTCGAGACCGTTCTCGCCCAGTGCGTTCCCGACGGCGTGGTTCGCGAGCCGGAAGGACAGATCGTCGAATGCGCCCGACGGCGGGATACCCACGTTCCAGAGCCCCAGGCGGCCCGGGGAATCCTGGATGGTGGTGGAAACTCCGGCGCGCAGGATCTCCAGCCGGGGGCGGATGGTGGCGAGGCTGCCGAGGGTCGCGGTGGTGTGCCGGGCATCGAGCATGGGGGAGCTGGTGGCGGCGGCGCGGAGCTGGGGCAGGTTGGTGGTGATACCGAACATGCGAGTTTCGTCGAGTGCCGCCCGCAGCCGGTGCAGCGCCTCGGGACGGCTCGCACCCGAGGTGATGATCTTGGCGATCAGCGGGTCGTAGTAGGGGCTGATCTCGGTCCCGGTTTCGACCCAGGTCTCCACCCGGGCGGTCCCGGTGGGGATCTCGACGCCGGTCAGCGTGCCGGCCCCGGGCCGGTAGTCGTTGCCCGGGTCCTCGGCGTAGACGCGCGCCTCCACGGCATGGCCGGTGATCGGCGGGCCGGCGTCGGGAATCGCGTCGAGGAACGCGGACTCCCCGCCCGCCAGCCGCAGCATCCACTCCACCAGATCCACCCCGGTGACGGCTTCGGTGACCGGGTGCTCGACCTGGAGCCGGGTGTTGACCTCGAGGAACGACGCCTCGCCGCGGTCGACGTCGTAGATGAACTCGACCGTGCCCGCCGAACGGTAACCGACCTCGCCCAGTAGTTTGCGGCTCGATTCGAGGAGCTGTTCACTCACGGTGTAGGGGAGACCGGGGGCGGGTGCCTCCTCGATGACCTTCTGGTTGCGCCGCTGCAGGCTGCAATCGCGGGTGCCCAGGGATACCGCACGGCCGCGCCCGTCACCGAAGATCTGTACCTCCACATGGCGGGCCCGGGCGACGAACCGTTCGAGGTAGACCGCGGCGGAGCCGAAGTTGTTCTGGGCGAGCCGGATCACGCGCTGGTAGGCCTCGGCGAGTTCCGCGGGATCGGCGCAGGCAGCCATCCCGATCCCGCCGCCGCCCCCGGCCGCTTTGAGCATCACCGGATAACCGATTCGCTCGGCCTCGGCGCGGGCTTCGTCTAGATCGGTGAGCAGACCGCTGCCGGCGACCAGCGGCACACCGGCGGCCGCCGCGGCCGCCCGGGCGCTGTGTTTGTCGCCGAAGAGTCGCAGGTGTTCGGCGGCCGGGCCCACGAACGCGATACCGGCGGCCTCGACCTCGGCGGCGAAATCGGCGTTCTCGGAAAGGAATCCGTAACCGGGATGGACGGCGGTCGCGCCGGTGGCGAGCGCCGCCTCGATCACCGCGTCGGCGCGCAGATACGACTCGGCGGCCGGGGCAGGACCGAGCCGGACCGCGCGATCGGCCGTGCGCACATGCCGTGCCCCCTCGTCGGCATCGGAGAACACCGCGACCGTTTCGATTCCCAGCCGCCGGGCGGTACGCAGGATGCGGCAGGCGATCTCACCGCGATTGGCGATCAGCAGGCATTCGGGCAGGGTCGTATGCAACGGCGTATACAACTGCGGGGCGGTCTCGGTCACGGTCGGTCCTCTCGGCGTGGACAGTGCGGCTACCGGAGTAGCCGGGAGTTTCAGGTTTTGGTCGCGCGGGCCATCCGGGTCAGCTGGAGTACCTGACCGGCACGGTCGGCCACCACCCGGCGGGATTGATCGATATGGGCGAGGAGTTGCTCGCGGGCGCCGGTGAGATCGCGATCGAGGACGGCCTCGCCGATGGCGATGTGTTCCTCGATGGTCGCGAGCATGCGGTCGGGGGTCAGGTAGTCGAACATCCGGACCGGCCGGATCCGGGCGTTCACGGTGCGCAGGGCGTCGGTGAGGGCGTGGTTGCCCGAGGAGTCGAGCAGGACGGTGTGGAACTGTTCGTCGGCGTCGACGAAACCGGCGTCCGGGTCCGGGGGTGTGGTGCGGAATGCGCGCCAGCGGTCGATCTCGGGTCCGAGGACGGCGCGTTCGTGGCCCAGTTCGGGATCGTCGAGGACGCGGGCGATGCCCTGGACCTCCAGGGTGATCCGCAGCTCGTAGTAGTCCCCGAGGGTGTCCAGGCGCGGACGGTAGGGGAAAAGTCCGGCATCGTGGCGTTCCACCAGACCGTCGGCCTGCAACCGGGCCAGCGCCTCGCGCACCGGGGTGCGCGAGACACCGTAGCGTTCGGCCAGCCGTTCCTCGCCGAGCCGCTCCTCCGGCGCCAGTGCACCGGCCATGAGTTCGTCGCGCAACGCCTTGTACACAGTGTCGCTGCGTGATTCGCGTTTACTTCGTGGTTCGGTCACGACGCGCAGCCTAGAGAGTCATGGCGGCGCGAACGGTGTCGACGGCCCCGGCCCCGCCCGCCCCGGTAGCGGTGACCCGGCCGCTCTCCAGTACGTAGTACCGGCTCGCGGCCCGCAAGGCGAAACCGATGTGCTGTTCCACCAGCAACACTCCGAGACCACCGCGTTCCACCAGCTCGGTGATCGTGTTCTCGATCTCGGCCACCACCGACGGCTGGATGCCCTCGGTGGGTTCGTCGAGGATCAGCATGCGCGGTTCGGTGATCAGTGCGCGGGCGATGGCGAGCTGCTGGCGCTGGCCGCCGGACAGCAGTCCGGCGCGGCGGTCGAGTAGATCCTTCAGCGCCGGGAACAGATCCAGTTGTTCATCGATCAACGCGGACCCGCGTCGACGGCCGTCGGCCACCACCCGCAGATTCTCGGCGGTGGTGAGATGGCCGAAGCACTGCTGCCCCTGCGGCACATAGGCCAGCCCGCGTTTCACGCGGGCACTCGGCCGCAGCGCGGTGATATCGGCACCGTCGAAGCGGATCCGGCCCCGGCCGGTGCGGACGAGACCGACCGCGGCGCGCAGCAGCGTGGTCTTCCCGGCGCCGTTGTGTCCCATGATCGCGGCCACTCCGTCACCGGGGACCTCGATCCCCACCCCGTGCACGACCTCGGTGCGGCCGTACCCGGCGTGGACGTCGATGAGTTCCAGCATCGCGGTCACCCTTCCTTTCCGGTGGGCCCCGCGTCCCGTTCGTCCGGGACCGGTTCGCTCGCATCGGTTTCCCCGGACGCGGGCCCCGCGTGTTCGCGCTCGGCCACCGGGGCCGGGACGCGCTCGTGCGTGACCGCGGCGGTGCCCAGATATGCCTCCTGGACCGCCGGATCGGCCTGGACTTCGGCCACCGACCCCTCGGCGAGGACCGCGCCGCGGGCCAGCACCGTCACCGAGGTGGCGAAATTGCGCATGAAGTCCATATCGTGTTCGACCACGACGACCGTGCGTTCGCCACCGATCCGGCGCAACAGGTTGCCGGTCTCCTCGCGCTCCTCCTGGCTCATCCCGGCGACCGGTTCGTCCAGCAGCAGGACCGAGGCGTTCTGGACCAGGAGCATGCCGATTTCGAGCCATTGCTTCTGACCGTGTGCCAGGGTTCCGGCGGGTTTGTCGCGCAGTGCGGTGAGACCGATGGTCTCCAGCGCCTGTTCGATCGATTCGGCGACCTCGACCGGTCGGCGGCGGAGCATGGTCCATACCGAACGGCCTGCGCCCGCGGCGATATCGAGGTTCTGCAATACCGACAGTTCCTCGAACACGCTGGCGGTCTGGAAGGTGCGGCCCACGCCCAGCCGGGCGATCTGGTGCACCTTCTTGCCGAGCAGTTCGACTCCCGACTTCTGCACCGATCCGGTCGCCGGGACCAGTCCGGTGATCGCGTCGATCATGGTGGTCTTCCCGGCACCGTTGGGGCCGATGAGGAAGCGCAGATCGCCCTGGAAAAGGGTCAGATCGACATTCGATACCGCCTTGAACCCGTCGAATTCGACGCTGAGCCCGCGGACCTCGAGGTAGTCGCTGTGCATACCGGCGTTACCGCCGGCGACCGGACCGCCGGCCATCGTCACCACCTGTTCGGTCATTACGACACTCCTACCGGGGTAGCGGGTGTGGATTCGGGTACCGGACCGGGCGGTGCCGGGTCCCTCGCGTCGTCGCGTCGTCGCCGTCGCACCAGCGTGACCAGGCCCGCGAGACCGGCCGGGAAGAAACCGACCACGACGATGAACAGGATGCCCTGCGCGTAGACCCAGCCGGAGGGGAAGTTCTCCGACAAGCTGGTCTGTGCCCAGGCCACCGCGATCGCGCCCAGCACCGGGCCGAGCAGAGTGGTGCGGCCGCCGATGGCGACACCGGTCAGGAATGCGATGGAGGGCACGATCCCGATATCGGCGGGGGAGATGATCCCGACGATCGGCACGAACAGTGCGCCCGCGATACCGGCGAACAGTGCCGCCACCGCGTAGGCGACGACCTTCACATTGGCCGGGTCGTAGCCGAGGAAACGCACCCGCTCCTCCTGATCGCGCACCGCGACCAGCAGTTCGCCGTAGCGGCTGTACATCAGTTGCCGGGTCAGCGCGACGATCACCAGCAGCGTCGCCGCCGCGATGAAGAACAGCAGCCGCCGGTTGACCGGATCGTTGAGCGCCAGCCCGAAGAAACTGCGGAACCGGTTGAGCCCGTTGCTGCCGCCGGTGGACTGCTGACCCACCAGCAGGATCGCGAACGCCGCCGCCAGCGCTTGCGACAGGATCGCGAAATAGGCGCCTTTGACCTTGCGTTTGAACACACCGAGCCCGAGCAGCACCGCCACCAGCGGTGGCACGATCAGGATGCCCAGGATCGTGACCACCGGCGAACCGAACGGCACCCAGTAGCCGGGCAGTTCGCGCATACCGGCGATCTGCATGAAATCCGGGACGTCGTCGCCGCGCAGCTGGGCGTCGGAGATCTTCAGATGCATGGCCATGATGTAGGCGCCGAGCCCGAAGAACACGCCCTGTCCCAGGGTGAGCATGCCGCCGCGACCCCACGCCAACCCGATACCGACGGCGACGATGCCGAAGCACAGGAACTTGCCCAGCAGGTTCAGCCGGAAATCGGAGAGCACCGCGGGCGCCACCGCGAACAGCAGTACGGCGGCGATCGCGAAACCCGAGTAGGTCTTCCAGCGGGTCCTCCAGAATCCCCTCATACCAGACTCCTCGACCGGATGATGAACAATCCCTGCGGGCGGACCTGCAGGAAGATCACGATGACGACGAATACGATCACCTTCGCGACCGAGGCCGTGGTGCTGTATTCGATGAACGAGTTCAGTAGTCCCAGCGCCACTGCCGCGAGGACCGCGCCCCGGATCTGCCCGAGGCCGCCGATCACCACCACCAGGAACGCGTCCACCAGGTAGGTGGCGCCGGTATTGGAACTGGTGGAGCCGATCAGGGTCAGCGCCACCCCGGCCACGCCGGCCAGCCCCGAACCGATGAAGAACGTGGTGATATCGGTGCCGCGACTGGAGATTCCGCTGGTCTCCGCGAGATCCCGATGCTGGACCACGGCCCGGATCCGGCGGCCCATCGCGGTGTACTTCATGGTCACCGCGATCGCGGTCACGCACAGCACCGCGAGCAACATGATGAAGATCCGGGTCTTCGGGACCACCGCCCCGAGGATCTCCACCCCGCCGCCGAGCCATTCCGGAGTGACTACACGGACGGCCGGCGCGCCGAAGATATCGCGGGCGGCCTGCTGCAGGATCAGGCCGACACCGAAGGTCACCAGCAGGGTGTCCAGCGGCCGGTCGTACATGCGTTTGATCAGCGTCACCTCCAGGGCGACGCCCATGAGGCCACCGACACCGAACCCGATGAGCAGCGAGACGATCAGCGAGAGCTCGGCATCGGAGACCAGATATTCCTGCACCGTGTAGGCCGTATAGGACCCCGCCATGATGAACGCGCCGTGGGCCATGTTGATGACCCCCATCTGACCGAAGGTCAATGACAGGCCCAGGGCGGCGAGCAACAGGATCGATCCCAGGCTCAGACCGGTGAACAGCTGGCCGATGACTGCTTCCACGGTGCGTCAGCCCCCGAGTCCCTCGGCCCACGGGTAACCGGCCAGGTACGGATCCGGTTCGACGGGCTGACCGGAGTCCCACACGCTGTAGATCAGTCCGTCGGGCCGGATCTCACCGATACGGGCGGTTTTGGTGATGTGGTTGTTCTCGCCGTCGATGGTCACCGGGCCTTCGGGGCCTTCGAAGGTGACACCGCCCGCGGCCTTCTGCACATCCGGGACCGCGAAGGACTGCGCCTTCTCGACACTGTTCTTCCACAGGTGGACCGAGACATAGGCAGCCTCCATGGGATCGGAGGTCGGCTTGTTCGCGCCGTACTTCGCCTTGTAGGCCTTGACGAACGCGCTGTTCTGCGGGTTGTCCACGGTCTGGTAGTAGTTCCAGGCGGTCAGCTGACCGGCGATGTTCTGCACGCCGATACCGCCGACCTCTTCCTCGGCGATGGACACCGACACCACCGGCATATCCTTCGCGGTCAGGCCGACGTTCTTGTATTCGCGGAAGAAGGCGACATTGGAATCGCCGTTGAGCGTGTTGAACACCGCGTCGGCATCGGCCGCGCGCACCTTGTTGACGATGGTGGAGAAATCGGTGGAGCCGAGCGGGGTGTAGTCCTCGCCTTTGATCTCGATTCCGTTCGCTTCGGCGTAGGCCTTGATGATGCGGTTCGCGGTCTGCGGGAAGACGTAGTCGCTACCCACCAGGTAGAGCGATTTCACGCCGCGGCCCTTCAGATAGTCGAGGGCGGGCACGATCTGCTGGTTGGTGGTGGCGCCGGTGTAGAAGATGTTCTTCGACGATTCCAGGCCCTCGTACTGGACCGGGTAGTAGAGCAGGGCGTTGCGGTCCTCGAAGACAGGCAGCATGGCTTTACGGCTCGACGAGGTCCAGCCGCCGAATACCGCGGCCACGCAGTCGCTGCTGATCAGCTTCTCGGCCTTCTCCGCGAAGACCGTCGGCTCGGAGGCCCCGTCCTCACCGACCAGCTGGATCTGCTTGCCCAGCACACCACCGGCGGCATTGATCTCGTCGACGGCGAGCTTGATCGAGTCGCGCACGGTGACCTCGGAGATCGCCATGGTGCCCGACAGCGAGTTCAGCGAACCGACCTTGATCGCGGGACCGGCGGTATCGACACAGGACGCGGTGTTCGCGCCGGCCTGATCCGAGGCGGAGCTACCGCAGGCGGTGACCACCAGCGCGGTCGCGCACAGGGCGGCCGGGAGCGCGAGGAGGGTGCGGGCCCGCCGGCGCTCGCGGCGATTGCGTGCGTGGCGTGAAGCCGTAACTGTCATGGGATTTCCGGATTCTTCGGTTCTGGCTGCAAACATGGCCGTTCGGCCTCCACTCAGGAAAGGTCAGCCCGCTGACTTGCTCGTATTCGGCGTTGTATACAGCGTCGTATACGAAGAATTACGGTAGGGAGGCTGTGTTTCGGCCACGTATCGCAGCGTGAAGCTCGAGTATCGATCGGCCGACGGATCCGCCGCCGCTGCTGAGAGCGGATCTGCCCACAGCAGCGCGCACTCCCGCCCGAGCCCGCGGTCCGGCAGCGTGGTGCACATGGCTCACGACGACAAATCCCCGCTCTTCGGCTGGCGCGCCCGGGAACAACTGCTGTCCCGGCGCATCCTGGTACTCGACGGACCCCTCGACGACGACAACGGCACCCTGCTGGCGACCCAGTTGCTCACCCTCGCCGCCGAGGACGGCGAGGCCGGTATCTCGCTGTGGATCCATTCGCCCGGCGGTTCGGTGCCGGCGATGCTGGCCATCCGCGATGTCATGCGACTCGTGCCCAGCCCGGTATCCACCCTCGCGCTCGGACTGGCCTGTAGCGCTGGGCAGTTCCTGCTCTCCTCCGGCACACCCGGCAGACGTTTCGCGCTACCGCACGCCCGGATCCTGATGCACCAGGGTTCGGCCGGAATCGGCGGCTCCGCGGTGGATGTCGAAGTGCAGGCCGACGATCTGCGCTACACGGTGGAAACAGTGCTCGGCCTGATCTCCGCGGATACCGGGCAACCCTACGAACGGATCTACGAGGATTCCCTGCACGACCGCTGGTTCAGTGCGCCCCAGGCAAAGGAATACGGCTTCATCGACCATATCGTCGGCGAATTCGCACAGGTCGTACCGCAACGGCAGCGGGTCGGGATCTCCGCATGACCGGGCGCCGCCCGGCGGCGACAGCCCACATGACCACCGAACGAAGACTCGACGACAACGGCGCCGAGCACACCCAGGCCGACGGGAGGCCCGATGAGCAGTTACACGATTCCCAATGTGATCGCCCAGCATCCGCGCGGTGAGCGGATCACCGATATCTATTCACATCTCCTCGCCGAACGCATCGTCTATCTGGGCACCCCCATCGACTCCGGGGTCGCGAACGCGCTCATCGCGCAATTGCTGCACCTGGAATCGGAGAGCCCGGGTCAGGAGATCGCCTTCTATGTGAACTGTGAGGGCGGCGACCTTTCCTCCATGCTGGCGGTCTACGACACCATCCAGCACATCGGCGCCCCGGTGCACACCACCTGCGTCGGGCAGGCCATCGCGGTCGGCGCCGTCCTGCTGGCCGGGGGTGCGGCCGGACACCGGGCCATTCTCCCGCACGCTCGGGTGGTACTGCACCAGCCGGCGGCCCGTGGGCAGGGAGCCATTCCCGATCTGATCCTGCAGGCAGACGAACTCGTGCGGATGCGTGCCGAGATCGAGACCGTCCTGTCCCGGCACACCGGGCGTACGCCGGAACAGTTGCGGCACGATACCGACCGCGACCGGGTCTTCACCGCGGCGGCCGCCGTCGAATACGGACTGGTCGATTCGGTACTGGAGCCCAGGAGTCCCGTGCCCACCCGGTGATCGCGAACCCGGGACGGGCCGGTGTCGCGACTCGGTCAGGCTGCCCGCAGCAGCGCGGTGGGGGCGGCACCCGGCCGCCGGGTGGCCACGGGGCTGCGCCGGGCCCGGAGTTCGTCGGCCACCAGTTCGGTGAGCAGGCCGAGTGAGGTACCGAGCGCGCCCGCCAGGGCAGCGATCATCTCGCTGGACGGTTCCTTGCGGCCCCGCTCCACCTCGGAGAGGTACTGCGGTGAAATGCCTGCGCGCTCAGCGGTTTCCGCGAGCGTCTCCCGCTTCTCGGTGCGCAGCGTGCGTAGTTGCCCGCCGAGGACCTCGCGCCACAGCGGTTCGGGTGGGTCCGCCGGCTGCCGGGGCGCACGCTCGGCGCGTCCACCGGGGATCGCCTGGAGTCTGCGAGGCTCGGTCATGGACCGAGCCTAGGGCGCGAAGGTGCCGGCACGGGCGGATTACGCTACGGGCGGACAACCGGATCGGTCCGAAGCGGTGGCTTCGCAATTCCTTCGGGATCGTGCGATACGAATCCTTCGGGATCGTGCGATACGAATTCGCCGATCGGCCGGTGCGGGCCCGCGGCCACGCGGGCCCGCATTCGGTCAGCTGCTGCCGAACAGGCCGCGCAGCAGGTGGCGGGCCCAGCCGGCCGGATCCTGCCAGCCGCGGTCGTGATGCCGGTCCCGGTGGTCGTCACGGTCCCACCAGCCGTCACGGTCGTGGCGGTCGTCGCGGTCCCGATGGCGGTCGCGGTCGCGATCGCCGTGCCGATCCCGGTCGACCTGGGTGTAGCCCGGTGCCGGAGCCGCCGGGTCGGCCACCGCCGGAGCCGCCACGGCGGCCAGTGGAAGCAGGGCGATCGCACTCGCGACGGCGATACGGGTGGCCGCCCGGTGTGTCGCGGGTGCTCGGTTCGTGCGTAACACGTCGAATCCTCTCGTACTGTGCCCTCCCGCACAGCCACAACGACCGTCCGGAGAGCGATAGACCCCCACCCTTGCGCAACGGTCGCGAAAGTCACATACCTTCGGCGGATTCGGTTGAAGAATCATCCCCGGGTACTACGGGATCTCCCGGGGCCGCCCGTATGGGCGGGGAAGCGGGTCGTCCGTGAGATGGATCGCACGCACCGGGACGTCATATCCGGTGTCCGAAAGCCGCGTTCTCCCTCACAGTGGGGGGTTTTCGAGGTGGAGGAACTTTCCGGATCGTGGCATCGTTGTCAGGGAGATCAGATGGATCGACCGTGATCCGGCTGGCTCGCAACAGAAAGTATGAAGTAAGTATCATGGCTCAAGGCAGTGTGAAGTGGTTCAACAGCGAGAAGGGCTTCGGCTTCATCGCGCAAGACGGGGGCGGACCTGACGTCTTCGTGCATTACTCCGCGGTCTCCGGTAGTGGTTTCCGGACCCTCGAAGAGGGCCAGCGGGTGGAGTTCGAGATCGGGCAGGGCCAGAAGGGTCCTCAGGCTCAGGATGTTCGCTCCATCTGAGTGATGTGACGATGTAGCGCGGCCCCGCACCTGACAAAGGTGCGGGGCCGCGCGTCGTTTTCGGGTCGGCGCCCGCGGGGGCTGGGTATCGCTGTGCCGGTACGTGCTCTGCCCGGCCGGTGCGGGCCGTGGCGCCCGATCCCGGCGACGCTCGGCCCGGCGTCGGCAGGGATACGCGCGTGATTCCGCACACCCGGCGACCGGGGTCCGCGCAGGTCGCCGGAGACCGACAGCAGGGGGCGGGACATGGCCGGATCGGTCCGAACTAAGCTTGGGCCCGTCAACTGGCCGTCCCCACATCCAGGAGTATCCCACTGTGAGCCAAGCAGGCCGTCCTGTAGTTCTGATCGCCGACAAGCTCGCCCAGTCGACCGTCGACGCGCTCGGTGACGGTGTCGAGGTCCGTTGGGTCGACGGCCCGGATCGGCCCGCACTGCTCGCCGCGGTGCCGGAGGCCGATGCGTTGCTCGTCCGCTCGGCGACCACCGTCGATGCCGAAGTTCTCGAAGCCGGCAAGAACCTGCAGATCGTCGCCCGGGCCGGAGTCGGCCTGGACAATGTCGATGTCCCCGCCGCCACCGAACGCGGCGTGATGGTCGTCAACGCCCCGACGTCCAATATCCACACCGCCGCCGAGCACGCCGTCACCCTGCTGCTGAGCGCGGCCCGCCAGGTCCCGGCCGCCGATGCCACGCTGCGTGAGCACACCTGGAAGCGCAGCAGCTTCAACGGTGTGGAGATCTTCGGCAAAACCGTCGGCGTGATCGGCCTCGGCCGGATCGGGCAGCTGTTCGCGGCCCGCCTCGCCGCCTTCGAGACCAAGATCGTCGCCTACGACCCCTACGTCTCCCCGGCGCGCGCCGCGCAGCTCGGAATCGAACTGCTGAGCCTCGACGAGGTGCTCGAGCGGGCCGACCTCATCTCCATCCACCTGCCGAAGACCCCGGAGACCAAGGGCCTGCTCGGCGAGGACGCGCTCGCCAAGACCAAGAAGGGCGTCATCATCGTCAACGCCGCGCGCGGTGGCCTGGTGGACGAGGCCGCGCTCGCCGCGGCGATCACCTCGGGTCATGTGCGGGCCGCCGGTATCGACGTCTACGAGACCGAGCCGTGCACCGACAGCCCGCTGTTCGACCTGCCGCAGGTCGTGGTGACCCCGCATCTGGGTGCCTCCACCAGCGAGGCCCAGGACCGGGCAGGCACGGATGTGGCCAAGTCCGTCCTGCTTGCCCTGGCCGGTGAGTTCGTGCCGGGCGCGGTCAACGTGACCGGCGGCACCGTCGGCGACGATGTCGCACCGTGGCTGGATCTGGTGCGCAAACAGGGCGCCCTGCTCGGTGCGCTCGCCGACGAACTGCCGGTGAGCGTCGAGGTACAGGTGCGCGGCGAACTCGCCGCCTCCTCGGTCGAGGTGCTGCAGCTCGCGGCGCTGCGCGGCGTGTTCTCCGCCCATGTCGACGACCAGGTCACCTTCGTCAACGCCCCGGCGCTGGCCGAGGCCCGCGGAATCACCGCCGAGGTCACCACCGCGACCGAGAGCCCCAGCCACCGCAGCCTGGTGGATCTGCGCGCGGTGTTCGGCGACGGCCGCACCATCAATGTCGCGGGCGCGCTGACCGAGCCGCAGCAGGTCGAGAAGATCGTCAACATCAACGGCCGCAACTACGATCTGCGGGCCGAGGGCATCAACCTGGCGGTCCTCAACTACGAGGACAAGCCGGGCGCGCTGGGCAAGGTCGGTACCGCACTGGGCGCCGCCGGGATCGATATCCTCGCCGCACAGCTCACCCAGGACGCCAACAAAGAAGGCGCCACCGTGGTGTTGCGGGTCAACAAGGAGGTGCCCGAGGCGGTGCGGTCGGAGATCGCCGCCGCGGTCGGCGCCGCCAAGGTCGCCCTGGTCGACCTCTTCTGATGTAATCCGTGCGCGCTACCGTCCGGGCCGGTGGGTAGCGCGCACCGACGGTGGCCGATCCGCCCCCGGCCGCGCGCCCGGGGCGGTCGGTACCCGGAAAACCGTCGCCGCGACCGGATACGACCGCGACGAGGCGTACCCGGCCCCGCCGCCGCGTCCCGCTCCGTTCGCGGCCTCGTCGTTCGTAGAAAGCGTGGTTGTCATGAAACTCGCCGTGATCCCCGGTGACGGTATCGGTCCGGAAGTCGTCGCCGAGGCGCTCAAGGTGCTCGATGTGGTACTGCCCGGAGTCGAGCGCACCGAATACGACCTGGGTGCCAAGCGTTACCACGCCACCGGCGAGGTGCTGCCCGAATCGGTACTGCCCGAACTGAAGCAGCACGACGCCATCCTGCTCGGGGCCATCGGCGACCCGTCGGTACCCAGTGGTGTCCTGGAGCGCGGCCTGCTGCTGCGCACCCGCTTCGCGCTCGACCACCATGTGAACCTGCGGCCCTCGAAGCTGTACCCGGGAGTGGGCAGCCCGCTGGCGGGTACCCCGGATATCGATTTCGTGGTGGTCCGTGAGGGCACCGAGGGGCCGTACACCGGCACCGGTGGCGCGATCCGGGTGGACACTCCGCACGAGGTCGCCACCGAGGTCAGCACCAACACCCGGTTCGGGGTGGAACGGGTGGTCCGGTACGCCTTCGCCAAGGCGCAGGCCCGGCGCAAGCACCTCACCCTGGTACACAAGACGAACGTGCTCGCCTTCGCCGGTTCGCTGTGGCAGCGCACGGTCGACGAGGTCGGCGCGGAATTCGGCGATGTCGAGGTGGCCTACCAGCACATCGACGCCGCCACCATCCATATGGTCAACGATCCGGGACGGTTCGACGTGATCGTCACCGACAACCTCTTCGGCGATATCATCACCGACCTCGCCGCCGCCGTCAGTGGCGGAATCGGCCTGGCGGCCAGCGGCAACATCGACGCCACCGGGACCAATCCGAGCATGTTCGAACCGGTCCACGGCAGCGCCCCCGATATCGCCGGTCAGTCCAAGGCTGATCCGACCGCCGCGATCCTCTCGGTGTCGCTGCTGCTCGAGCACAAAGGCGAATCGGCGGCCGCGGCCCGCATCCAGGACGCGGTCGCCAAGGATCTCTCCGGCCGCACCGGCACCGCCTCGACCACCGAGGTCGGCGATCGGATTGCCGCCGCCCTCTGACCTCGGTGATCCGTTGTTCCGCGGGCGGAATCGGGTCGCGTGTCCGATACCATCGGGGTACCTGGGCGTCCCTGATGGGCGGCCCGAGCACTTGGAGGCAGCATGACCGCGTGGCACGCCACCAGTGATGCCGGCTTCGGCCCGTACACGGTGCTGGATCTGTACGACCGGCCGGAGGACGGCAAAGGATTCGAACTCGAAGACGGGTGGTTGGTCGAGGTGGCAGCGGGGGCTCGGCACAACTGGATTGCGCGAACGCTGGCCCGCAGGATCGAGGGAATGCTCGGCGATGCCGCGGTGATCGTGTGTGATGGCGGAGAATGGGAGGTCAGCACACCGGCCGGCGTGCGAAAACCCGACATCGCCTTGGTTCCTTACGACGTCGCGCGTTCCGTGATCGCCGACGAGTCGCCGAAGCTGATCCCGGGGATCGACCTGCTGCTTGTGGCGGAGGTGATTTCCCCGGGTAGCGGCAGCGAGCGCACCGACCGTGTGCGTAAGGTGCGCGAATACGCGGAACTGGGCATACCGCAGTACTGGATCGTCGAGCATCAGCCGAAGGTCCGGATCCATCGCGGAGTACTGGACGGTGCCACCTATCGATGGGAGTCCACGGTCACCGAGGGGCAAGTGTTCAGCGCTGAGATCGAGGCGGACAAGACGATTCGGGTGGAGTTCGATCCCGCGGTCCTGATCGAGATCCGACCGATCGATCCAGGGCCCGGAGCAGCCCCGGATCGATCGGTCAGTGTGAACGACTATCCCGAGGGCTCTTCCGACCTTACCGGGACGAGCGGGATCGCCACCGCGGCCAAGGCGGCCGCCGCCAGATAGACAGCGGGGAAACCGGTCGCGGTGATCAGTGCCCCGAATACCGGCGGTACGGCGGCGACGGTCAGATTCTGCCCAGTGTTCTGGATACCCAGGCCCCGGCCGCTCCAGAACGGGCCGGCGCGTTCGGCGATCGCGGTGAAGGCGAGACCGTTGTCGGAGACCGTGACCACCGAGGCGATCACCAGCAGCGGTACCGCGGCCCACCACCAGTGCGTCCACGAGGTGAGTGCCAGCAGGGTCATCGTGGCGACCGCGGCGACCGCTACCTGACGTAACGGCCTCATCCGGCTGCCGACTCGGTCGGACCAGGCGCCTGCGCCGATCCGGCCCAGCGCCCCCAGAATCTGGGTGCCGGTGACCAGGGCGCCGGCCGCGGCCAGCGACCAGCCCAGATCGCGGTGCAACCACAGCAGGGCGAAGGTCCAGACGGTGGCCTGGGGGACGACCAGCAGGATCGAGACGCCGTGGATCCGCCACAGGGTGCTGCTGCCCCGATAGGGATTGGTGCCGGTGGTCGCTGCCCGCGCGGGACGGGGCGGGTCGATGATCCCGAGCAGGCAGCACACCGCGGCCAGTCCGGCCAGGATCGCGGGCACGCTCAAGGCGGGCGCCACTCCGAATCGGTCCGCGACCAGCGGAATCGACATGGCCGCGATGCCGACCCCCAGCGGCTGGCCGGTCTGGCGGATTCCCATGGCCAGGCCGCGGCGGTCGGGTGGGAACCAGCCGACGATCACCCGGCCGCTGGCGCCGTTGGTACTGGCTGCGCCGATACCGCCCAGGAACAGCAGAACTCCGAGAGCTGGGTAGCTGGTCGTGACAGCGGCCGCGGCACCGGCCGCGCACATGATCACCGGCCCGGCGACCAGGGCGATACGTTCGCCGACCCGGTCGACCAGATACCCCCAGGCGATCAAGGTGCAGCACAGGCCGACGGTGGGCATGGCGACGAGCAGACCGGCGGTGGGCAGTGGCATACCACCGGCGGTGAGCGCGGGGAGCAGGAACGGGACGCCGTGGACGAAGATCGCGCTGGTGCTCTGGGCGAAGACCCCGAAGGCGAGCATGAGCCAGCGGTGGGCGGAGGATATCTGCCTACCGGGTGCGGCGATCGGGACGGCCGCCGATGAAGTGTGCGCCATGGTTCCCCATCTCGGAAACAAAGGATCTCAATATTTGAGATGAGATTCTCAAAGTATGAACTTACGTCGGTTACGGTACACCTCTCGGCCGGGTGGTCCGCAAGTAGTGCCGCGGTTTCTCCGCCGGCCGGACCGACCGGTCGGGCGCATTCGGGCTGGTGAACCGGGCTGGATAGACTTCGGTCATGCGTCTAGGTCGAGTTGCCAGCCCCGACGGGGTCGCGTTCGTCGCCATCGAAGGCGAGACCGCAAAGGAAATCGCCGAACATCCGTTCGGCACCCCGACGTTCACCGGCCGCAGCTGGTCGCTGCCCGATATCCGCCTCCTCGCTCCGATCCTCGCCAGCAAGGTGATCTGCATCGGGAAGAACTACGCGTCTCACGCCGCGGAGATGGGTGGGGAGGCCCCGGCCGAACCGGTGATCTTCATCAAACCGAACACCTCCATCATCGGCCCCGGTATTCCGATCGCCCTGCCGCCCAGCTCCTCCCGCGTCGACTACGAGGGTGAGCTCGCGGTGGTCATCGGGCGGCCCTGTAAGGACGTGCCCGCCGCCCGTGCCAAGGACGTCATCCTGGGCTACACCGTCGCCAATGATGTGACCGCTCGCGATCAGCAGGCCCAGGACGGTCAGTGGACCCGGGCCAAGGGCTACGACACCTTCTGCCCGCTGGGCCCGTGGATCGAAACCGAACTCGACCCCGCGGATCTCGAGATCACCACCGAACTCGACGGCGAAGTACGCCAGCGCAGTACCACATCGCTACTGCTGCACGATATCCCGGAAATCATCGAATGGATCACTCGCGTGATGACTCTGCTTCCCGGTGATGTGATCCTCACCGGAACTCCCGAGGGCGTCGGTCCGATGAAAGACGGTCAAACTGTGTCGGTGACCGTCTCCGGAATCGGTACGCTGACCAATCCTGTTGCCGCAAAACGCTGAACGAAAGAGAGCCATGACAAACGTACGGGTCCGTTTCTGCCCGTCACCCACCGGGACACCGCATGTCGGGCTCATCCGCACTGCGCTGTTCAACTGGGCCTACGCCCGCCATCACGGCGGCACGTTCGTCTTCCGAATCGAGGACACCGACGCCGCGAGGGATTCCGAAGAGTCCTATCAGGCGCTGTTGGATGCCCTGCGCTGGCTCGGACTCGATTGGGACGAGGGGCCGGAAATCGGTGGACCCTATGCGCCCTACCGGCAGTCGCAGCGCCGCGAAATCCACCGTGATGTGGTGCAAAAACTCCTCGACGCCGGTGAGGCCTACGAATCCTTTTCCACGCCAGAGGAAGTCGAGGCGCGCCACAAGGCGGCCGGACGTGATCCGAAACTCGGCTACGACAATTTCGATCGCGAGCTCACGGCCGAGCAGATCGCCGAATACAAGGCCGCCGGGCGGGGGCCGGTGGTCCGGCTGCGAATGCCCGATACCGATATCACCTGGCACGATCTGGTTCGCGGCGAGACCACGTTCAAAGCCGGCTCCGTACCGGACTACGCACTCACCCGCGGCACCGGCGATCCGCTGTATACGCTGGTCAACCCGGTCGACGACGCGACGATGCGGATAACCCACGTCCTGCGCGGTGAAGACCTGCTCTCGTCGACGCCGCGGCAGATCGCGCTCTACGGCGCACTGCGGCGGATCGGGGTCACCGATTTCACCCCCGAATTCGGTCACCTGCCGTTCGTGATGGGTCAGGGCAACAAGAAGCTGTCCAAACGCGACCCGGAGGCCGACCTCTTCCTGCATCGTGAGCGCGGGTTCATTCCCGAGGGGCTCCTCAATTACCTCGCACTGCTCGGCTGGAGCATCGCCGACGACCGCGATGTGTTCTCCATGGACGAGATGGTCGCCGCGTTCGACATATCGAAAGTGAATTCGAACCCGGCCCGCTTCGACCAGAAGAAGGCCGATGCGATCAATGCCGAACACATCCGTTTGCTGGAGCCCGCCGATTTTGCCGGACGGTTGCGCACATTTTTCTTACAGCACGGTTATATAGGCACCGGAACGGACGAGAAGATTTTCGCGGCGGCCGCGGATCTGGTGCAGACGCGAATTGTCGTCCTCGACGACGCATGGGGTCTGCTGCGATTCCTCTTCATACCGGTGGACGAGTTCACCATCGACCCCGCCGCCGGCAAGAAGAATTTGGGACCCGACGCCGTCCCGGTATTGGACGCCGCAATTTCCGCGCTCGAACCGCTGACCGCCTGGACCGCGTCCGAGATCGAGAACACGTTGAAAGCCGCGCTCATCGACGGAATGGAATTGAAGCCGCGTAAGGCATTCGCTCCGGTGCGGGTTTCGGTCACCGGATCCCATATCAGCCCACCGCTCTACGAATCGATGGAACTGCTGGGCCGCGAGCTCACCATGGCGCGCTTGCGGGCGGGTCGCGAATGGGTGGCCCCGGCCGAGTGAGTTCCGGGACCCGGGACCGTCTTCGGTGAGCTCCGGAGGTGGTCCCGGCTCCTGCCGCCGCGTGTACCGCGGTGTCGGCGGGCACGACCGTTACCTAGCTGACGTGGCGGCGTGACCAGGCGATTTGTAGTTTCCCCCGAGCTGTTTGGTACTCTCTTTCTCGGCCGGAACGACGGCGTCACCGCAGCCAGCGGTGCGACCGAAAGCCCAGGTCATTGGGGTATGGTGTAATTGGCAACACAGCTGATTCTGGTTCAGCCATTCTAGGTTCGAGTCCTGGTACCCCAGCGGAGATCGCTCTCAGCTTCATCGTCCAGATGCGGTGCGGAACGAGTTTTCCAGGCGATTTGGTCGCCGCCGCCCGGTCGGTTACGCTGATCGAGCTTCGGATCGAGAGATCCGCGATCCGCTCCAGCCAGGAGTTGGTCAGAAGTCCTGGCCCCGTCGTCTAGCGGCCTAGGACGCCGCCCTCTCAAGGCGGTAGCGCGGGTTCAAATCCCGTCGGGGCTACTCATGCGAGGCCCATGCTCATGGAGAGCATGGGCCTTTGCTGTTTCATCATGTCCCTACCGGTTCCGGTATGCGGCCGGGGACGGGTTCCGGGTGCCGCCGGTGGGACGGCACCCGGTGGCGATCAATCGTCCAGGGCGCCGGCGGTGGAACCGCCGAGGGGCATGGCGGGTAGGCCCAGTTTGCGGTGATCCCAGCTGCGGATCCGGTCGGGGACGATGCGTACGGCGACTCGTTTGTTGAGCATGCCTTCGACGTATTCGCGCATGCCCTCGGT
Source organism: Nocardia sp. NPDC001965 (assembly GCF_053594175.1). Taxonomy (NCBI): domain Bacteria; kingdom Bacillati; phylum Actinomycetota; class Actinomycetes; order Mycobacteriales; family Nocardiaceae; genus Nocardia; species Nocardia sp. NPDC001965. The sequence continues at coordinate 119,414 of NZ_JBSFDZ010000012.1, read as the reverse complement.
GTAGGGGCCGGTATAGCGTTCCCACACGCTGACACCGACGGCGAACAGCTTCTCGGGGTCGTCGATGATCTCGGCGCGGCCCTCCAGGGAGACACCGCGCAGGGTGTCGTAGGTTTTTCCGGCTTCGACCATGCAGGTGACCGTGGGATCGCGGCGCAGGTTGACCGCCTTCTGGGATTTGCCCTTGGTCTCGAACCACAATTCGGGGATCGCGTCGGGCCGCTCCGGATCGGTGATCAGCGCGTACCACATGGCGGTGAGATGTGGTTTTCCGTCCGCGCCGAGCGATGCCAGGGTGGCGACGCGGCTGCGGGTGAGGAAATCGGTGATCTCGGTATCGGTCATCACGATCTGTGACCGTTGGTTCACTCCCATCAGGTCACCATAAGTGACGGCATCTGCCCGCCGCTCAGAGTCGGCGGTGCAGGGCATCGGCGGCCGCGACAAGATCCGCCGCCCAGCGGGCCCCGGGGCGGCGGCCCATTCGGTCGATGGGGCCGGATACGGAGACCGCGGCGACCACCGCGCCCTGCTGATCGCGGACCGGTGCCGAAACGCTGGCCACCCCGGCCGCGCGTTCACCGGCGCTCTGCGCCCAGCCGCGTTTGCGGACCTCGGCCAGCGTGCGGTCGGTGAACATCGCATCCCCCAGGACCGTGCGCTGAAGTTCGGGATCGGCCCAGGCGAGCAGTACCTTGGCGGCAGATCCGGCGGTCAACGGCAGGCGGGAGCCGATCGGGACGGTATCGCGCAGGCCGGCGGGCGGTTCGAGCGCGGCGATACACACCCGCTCGTTGCCCTCGCGGCAGTACAACTGCACGCTTTCGCCGGTGATCTCACGCAGCCGGGGCAGTATCGAGCCGGCGGCCTCGAGCAGTGGGTCCGCGGCGCCGGCGGCGAGTTCGGCGAGGGCCGGACCGGGGCGCCAGGCGCCGTTACCGTCACGGGCCAGCAGCCGGTGGGTTTCCAGGCCGACAGCGAGCCGGTGCGCTGTCGCGCGGGGGAGGCCGGTGCGCTCACACAGTTCGTTGAGACCGCACGGGCGCTCGGCGACCGCATACAACACTGCCACCGCTTTGTCCAGGACGCCGATACCGCTATGCTGTCTCATACAACGATATTAGCGTCCTGCATTCTGAGATGCCATCACAAACAGCCCAGGTGGCGTCCAGGATGGAGATGCAAGGATTCCAGCTAGCGCGTATCCGTGCCGGGCCCGGGCCCGGCACGGATACCGAGCCCGAAAGGTGATCGCAATATGCCACGTACGCTGGCGGAGAAGGTATGGGAACAACACGTCGTCGCTCGCGGCGAGGGTGAGGGCGAGGCGCGCGAACCCGATCTGATCTACATCGATCTGCATCTGGTGCACGAGGTGACCAGCCCCCAGGCCTTCGACGGTCTGCGGGCGGCCGGTCGTCCGGTGCGCCGTCCCGATCTCACCATCGCGACCGAGGACCACAATGTCCCGACCGTCGATATCGACAAGCCCATCGCGGATCCGGTATCCCGGACCCAGGTGGAGACGCTGCGCCGCAACTGCGCGGAATTCGGTGTCCGGCTGCACCCGATGGGTGACCGGGAACAGGGCATCGTCCACGTCGTCGGACCGCAGCTGGGGCTGACCCAGCCCGGAACGACCGTGGTGTGCGGGGACAGCCATACCTCCACCCACGGTGCTTTCGGCGCGCTGGCAATGGGAATCGGTACCAGCGAGGTCGAACATGTGCTGGCCACGCAGACCCTTTCGCTGCGGCCGTTCCAGACGATGGCCATCACCGTGGACGGTGCGCTGCCGCCGGGAGTCACCAGTAAAGACCTGATTCTGGCGGTAATCGCCGAAATCGGCACCGGCGGCGGCCAGGGCTATGTGCTCGAGTATCGCGGTGAGGCCATTCGGAATATGTCGATGGAAGCGCGGATGACCGTCTGCAATATGTCCATCGAAGCCGGTGCCCGGGCCGGAATGATCGCACCGGACGAAACCACCTACGAGTTCTTGAAAGGCCGCCCGCACGCCCCGCAGGGCGCGGACTGGGATGCCGCGGTCGAAGCGTGGGAGGCGCTGAAGACCGACGAGGACGCGGTTTTCGACCGCGAGGTGCACATCGACGCGAGCGCGCTGACCCCGTTCGTCACCTGGGGCACCAATCCCGGCCAGGGGCTGCCGCTGGGCGCGAATGTCCCGGACCCCGCCCAGATCGGCGACGAGACCGCGCGCGAGTCCGCGGAGAAGGCGCTGCGCTATATGGATTTGACCCCGGGGATGCCGCTGCGCGAGGTCTCGGTGGACACCGTCTTCGTCGGATCCTGCACCAACGGCCGGATCGAGGATCTGCGGGCCGTGGCCGGGGTCCTGAAGGGCCGCAGGGTCGCCGAGGGTGTGCGAATGCTGGTGGTTCCGGGCTCGATGCGGGTGCGGGAACAGGCCGATGCCGAGGGCCTGGGTGAGATCTTCACCGCGGCCGGAGCCGAATGGCGGCAGGCCGGATGCTCGATGTGCCTGGGAATGAACCCCGATCAGCTCGAGCCCGGCCAGCGCTGCGCCTCCACCTCGAACCGCAACTTCGAGGGCCGGCAGGGCAAAGGTGGCCGGACCCATCTGGTATCGCCGCTCGTGGCCGCCGCGACCGCGGTCCGGGGCACACTTTCGGCCCCCGCGGACCTGAACTGAGCCCGTCTTATATCGAAAACCACTTATAGCTGATACAGGAGAATTGCGATGGAAGCGTTCACCGTGCACAAGGGGATCGGCGTTCCGCTGCGCCGGTCCAATGTCGACACCGACCAGATCATCCCGGCCGTCTATCTGAAGCGTGTCACTCGTACGGGATTCGAAGACGGCCTCTTCGCCGCGTGGCGCGGTGACGAGGACTTCATTCTGAACACCGAACCGTACAAGCAGGGCACGGTCCTGGTGGCGGGGCCGGATTTCGGTACCGGATCTTCGCGTGAGCACGCTGTCTGGGCGCTCATGGACTATGGCTTTCGGGTAGTTATCTCTTCACGTTTCGCCGACATCTTCCGCGGTAATGCGGGCAAGGGCGGCCTGCTGGCGGCGCGAATGTCACAGAATGATGTCGAAATGCTCTGGAAGTTGCTCGAGGAACAGCCCGGACTGGAATTGGTTGTGGACCTGGAGGCGCGCACGGTGACGGCAGGAACCATCGTGTTGCCGTTCGATATTGACGACTACACCAGGTGGCGCCTGTTGGAAGGATTGGATGACATCGGCCTGACGCTGCGGCGTAGCGATGTGATCGCCGAGTTCGAAAAGACAAGGCCGGCTTGGAAACCAAAGACCCTGCCGGAACCTATTTCGCAGGCGTAATGTTCTCGGCCTCTTAGAGGCCGCTCAGATGTCGTGGTAGCTGGGCGTGTGCTAGACCACATGAATTTTGGCGTGGCACATAGACTCTTGCCCATTGTGGGTTTACCGTGGTACCTAGTCGGTCCGACGACGGGCCATTAGTCTGCGGAGGATTCAATGAACAAGGCGGAACTGATCGACGTTCTGACCGAAAAGTTGGGTACTGACAGGCGCACGGCCACCGCGGCAGTCGAGCATGTGGTCGACACGATCGTGCGCGCGGTACACAAAGGGCAGAGCGTCACCATCACCGGATTCGGTGTGTTCGAACAGCGTAAGCGGGCAGCCCGGGTCGCGCGGAATCCGCGTACCGGGGAAACCGTCAAGGTGAAGCCCACTTCGGTGCCGGCCTTCCGGCCCGGCGCCCAGTTCAAGGCGGTTATCGCCGGTAAACAGAAGCTGGCGGCAACCGGCCCCGCGGTGAAACGCGGCGTCAATGCTCCTGTGGCGGCCAAGAAATCCACAGCCAAGAAGACAACGGCGAAGAAAACCACCGCCAAGAAGACCGCCACGAAGGCGCCCGCCAAAACAACGGCTCGTAAGACGGCCACCAAGGCGCCGGCCAAGAGCACCGCCGCGAAGAAGGCGGCCACCAAGACCGCGGCCCGCAAGACGGTAGCGAAGAAGACGGCCGCCAAAGCCACGGCCAAGAAGACGGCCGCCAAGGCCACGGCCAAGAAGACAGCCACCAAGGCCGCCGCGAAGAAGACAACCGCCGCGAAGCGGACACCGGCCAAGAAGACAGCCAAAAGGGCTCGCTGACCCGCAGCCCAGGCGTGCCGGCGGCGCACAGATCTCAGCGCGGATCCCACCGGATCCGGTGTGCCCGGCCCGCTCGTGCGGCCCTGCCGCACTGTTCGACCCCACCGGATCCCGGGTGCGTGCGCGCACCCGCGGACGGCTAGAGACAACGCGAACGGTTCCCGGAGACGTGAAACCGGGTCGTGCCACGGCACGGCTGGTCGCGGCTCCACCCAACCGGAACGCCGGACGGACAAGCCCCCGGGCGATCCCCGGGGGCGTAACCGTCTCTACACCCCGGCCGCGGTTCTACGCGGTGACGGCGGGCGCGGTATCGACCGACAACGATCGGTCGAGATGATCGGCGGCCACCAGCCGATCGCCGGCGAAGGACAGCACCCAGACCGACCCTTTACGGGTCCGCGCGGGCGACAACCGCATCCCGTCCTGTTCCGCCCACCAGCGGACGAGGTCCGGAATGGTGTCGCCCTGACTGCACAGCACCCGGACCCGGTGCGGCGAGACCAGCTGCCGGATCCGGTCCCGTGCCTTGTCCGGGTCGGCGGCATAGCCGATATCGCCCAGTAGCGGTTCGATCTCCACTTCGACGCCGAGTTCCTCGGCCAGCGGTGCCACCGTCTGCACGCAGCGCAGCGGTTCGGCCGAATAGATCTCCTGCGCGCCGAACGCCAGCAGATTCGGAACCAGCGCGAGCGACTGCCGGTAGCCGGCCAGTTCCAGCGGACGGTGTTCGTCGGGCCCCCTGTATCGGTCCCGTCGCCCGGCCTTTGCGTGCCGCACCAGTAGCAGAGTGTGGGTGGCGGCCGGTAACCGAGTGAATGCCCGCACGATCTGCCGGTCCATCGGATACGACAACTCCGACATCACCGTGTCCAGCGGGCACCAGACGAGTTCGTCGACCTCGCTGTTGGCGCTGAATTCCCCGTCGACGACCTCGGCGGCCCAGTAGTCGACCCGTTTCATCTTGCGGTGCCCGGTGATCGGATAGGTCACCTTTCCCAGATAGCGGCCCAACCGGGGTCGCAGCCCGGTCTCCTCCTCGGTTTCCCGGAATGCCGCCAGTACCGGGGATTCGCCCGGGTCGAGTTTGCCCTTGGGCAGCGACCAGTCCTCATATTTGGGGCGCCGGATGACCGCGATCTCCACACCCCCGGCGGAACCGGGTGCGTGCCGCCACAACACGGTACCGGCGGCGAGAATATTGGCTGGTGTCCGGGGATCCGGATAGGACGGCGGAGTGTGCGCGCCGTTCACTGCTGGTCCGGACGGCGTAGTCGCATGAGTGCCACCTGATGATCGCGCACTTCGATACCGTCCCCGTCGGGGCCGGTCCCCGCCCGGTCGGGACTCGATTTCCAGTTGCCGTCGGAGTCGAGGACCCAGCAGCGCGTCATCGGATGCAACGCGGATTCGAAGATCTCGTCCAGCCGTTCGCACAGCTTCGGATCCTTCACCTGGGCCATGACCTCCACCCGGCGATCCAGATTGCGGTGCATCATATCGGCGCTGCCGATCCAGAACTCGTCCTGGCCGCGGAAGTTGAGGATCCGGGAATGCTCCAGGACGCGGCCCAGAATAGACCGCACCTCGATGTTCTCGCTCATTCCCGGCACCCCGGCGCGCAGCCCGCAGATACTGCGCACCACGATCCGCACCGGCACCCCGGCCTGGGAGGCGCGGTAGAGCGCGTCGATGATCTGTTCGTCGACCAGGGCATTGGCCTTCAACCGGATCCCGGCCTCGGCGCCCGTCCGGGCCAGTTCGATCTCCCGTTCGATCCGGGCGATGATTCCCGCCCGGATACCGTTCGGCGCCACCAGCAGATTGCGGTAGTCGGATTTACGCGAATAGCCGGTCAGCGAATTGAACAGGTCGGTGAGGTCGGCGCCTATTTCGGGTGCCGCGGTGAGTAATCCGACATCTTCGTACAGACGAGCGGTTTTCGGGTTGTAGTTGCCGGTGCCGATATGGCAGTAACGCCGGATGGTCGAACCCTCGCGCCGCACCACCAGGCAGGTCTTGCAGTGGGTTTTCAGCCCGACCAGGCCGTAGACCACGTGCACGCCCGCCTGCTCCAGGGTGCGCGCCCATTTGATGTTCGCCTGCTCGTCGAAGCGCGCCTTGATCTCCACCAGCGCCACCACCTGTTTGCCCGCTTCGGCGGCATCGATGAGCGCGTTCACGATCGGGGAATCGCCGGAAGTCCGGTACAGGGTCTGTTTGATGGCCAGCACCTGTGGATCGGCGGCGGCCTGTTCGATGAACCGCTGCACGCTGGTGGAGAACGAATCATAGGGGTGGTGCACCAGCACATCGCCTTCGCGCAGCGCCTGGAACACATTGCGCGGCGTCTCGCGTTCACCGAACGCGGGCGGGGTGGCCGGAACGTAGGGGGCGTCCTTGAGGTTCGGGCGGTCGACCCCGTACACCTGCCACAGGCACGACAGATCCAGCAGGCCCGGTACCTGGATGACGTCGGCGGGATCGACCTCGAGCTCGCGCAACAGCAGATCGAGCATGTGCTCGGTCATATCGTCGGAGACCTCGAGCCGGACCGGGGAGCCGAAGCGGCGGCGCGCGAGTTCGCGTTCCAGCGCCTGCAGCAGATCCTCGTCGCGGTCCTCGTCGACCTCGAAATCGGCATTACGAGTGATCCGGAACGAATGGTGCTCCACCACGGTCATGCCGGGGAACAGATGCTCCAGATGTGCCGCGATGAGCGCTTCCATCGGCAGGAAGGCGGCGATCCCGCCGCCGCCGGGCCCCGGGCGGCGCACCCGGACGAAACGATCCACATTGTCGGGAACCTTCACCCGCGCGAAATGTTCGCCGCCGGTGCTCTCGTCCTGCACGGTGACCGCGAGGTTCAGGCTCAGACCACTGATATAGGGGAAAGGGTGGGCCGGGTCCACGGCCAGCGGGGTGAGCACGGGGAAGACCTGATCCTGGAAATGCGCCGACAGGCGTTCCCGTTCCGCATCGTCGAGGTCGGCCCAATCGATGATCTCGATACCCTCTTCGGTGAGCGCGGGCAGCACTTCGGTGAGGAAGACCTCGGCATGGCGGACCGCGAGATCCTGACTGCGGGCCGCGATGAGCGCCAGTTGCTCGTTCGGCGACCGGCCGTCGGCGGATCGGACCGAAAGCCCGGTTTCGGCGCGGCGTTTGAGACCGGCGACGCGGACCATGTAGAACTCGTCGAGGTTCGAGGCGAAGATCGCCAGGAATTTGGCGCGTTCCAGCAACGGCAGCGAACTGTCCTCGGCCAGGGCCAGCACGCGGGCGTTGAAATCGAGCCAGCTCAACTCGCGGTTCAGGTAGCGATCGGCCGGCAAACGTGGTGCGTTCCCACCGACCGGAACCTGGGTGGCGGCCGGAGGCGGGGTCGGGAGCACCTGTTGCTGCTTGATGGTTTCCGTATCGCTCACGCCTACGATCATTCCCTACCGAGCGGTCACCGTGCATGTGCCGTAGATGACTGTTATCTCGCGTTCACGTGATGGCGACCGCCGGTTGGTCCAGCTCGTGCGGTCCGTCCACCCGCCGGGTACCGCCGCGGCGAAGGTGCCGCTTCGCTCAGCACACCTGGGTGACGGTTTCCCGAACACGATGCGGCCAACCGAGTTCGTCCAGCAGCGCGGCGGTATCGGAACCCGCGCCGAGCGCCTGTACGGCCGCGAGATCGTCGGCGGTATCGACATCGTGGCGCAACCCCGGCCAGTCCCCGTGCAACCGGACGGCACCGTCGCCGTGGTGGTGATGTGCGGAATCCCGTCCGAACCGGGGCCGCAGGCCGCTACCGGGCGGCGCCAGCAGTGCCGCGGTACCGGTACCGGCGTGATCGGCGACGAAGGCGCGGGTGCCGGCCGGCGCGGTCGCCAGCACCGCGGACAGCTCCGCGGTGCGCAGGGCGGGCAGATCCGCCTGGAGTGCGAGCAGACCCACCTCGCCGTGCCGGCTCCGCAGGGCGGTCGCGGCGGCGGACAGCGCGGTGTTGAGACCGTCGGGATCGGTGCCGATGCCCCGGGGTTCGGGATGGACCGCGGCACCGAGCGCGCGGACCGCCCGCGAGACCGCGGGATCGGGAGTGACCACCGTGATCGAGGCGATCTCCGGAGCCGCCGCGGCCGCGCGCAGGGTATCGGTCAGCATGGCCAGCACCAACCGCGACCGCAGGGGCGGGGTCAGGACTCCGGCCAGCCGGCTCTTGGCACTTTCCAGGGTTTTCACCGCGATGACGGCGTGCACGGTGTGCGAGCACATGGACCCATCCTGTCATGGCATATTGGGCTGATGACGAGGGCGGCGGTACTGGGTGCGGGATCGTGGGGCACGGCATTCGGGAAGGTGTTGGCGGACGCGGGAACCGAGGTGACGATCTGGGCCCGCCGGCCCGAGGTCGCCGAGGCGCTGGCCACCGATCATCGCAACCCCTATTACCTGCCCGGAGTGCAGTTGCCGCCGGTGGCGGCCACCGACGACTACACGCGGGCGCTGGACGGCGCCGAAATCGTGGTCCTCGCGGTGCCGTCGCAATCGTTGCGCGCGAATCTGAAGGTCTGGTCACCGGCCATCGGCCCGGACGCGACCCTGCTGAGCCTGGCCAAAGGGATCGAGAACGGCACGCTGCTACGGATGAGCGAGGTGATCGCCGAGGTCAGCGGCGCCGCGCCGGAGCGTATCGCGGTGCTGTCGGGTCCCAACCTGGCCAAGGAGATCGCCGCCGGGCAGCCCGCGGCCACGGTGATCGGCTGTGTCGATGCCGACCGGGCCGCCGCGGTACAGCAAGCGTGCGTCACCGGATACTTCCGGCCCTACACCAATACCGATGTGATCGGCTGCGAACTCGGCGGCGCGTGCAAGAACGTCATCGCCCTGGCCTGCGGAATCGCATCGGGTATGGGGTTCGGCGACAACTCCCTGGCCGGGCTGATGACGCGCGGGCTGGCCGAGATCATCCGGCTCGGTGTGGCGCTCGGTGCCGAGCCGGTGACCCTGGCCGGGCTCGCCGGTATCGGCGATCTGATCGCGACCTGCACCTCGCCGCTGTCCCGGAACCGCTCGTTCGGCCAGGTCCTCGGCAGCGGCGGCTCCATGCAGGCGGCCCAGGAAGCCACGCACGGCCAGGTCGCCGAAGGGGTGAAATCGTGTACGTCGGTGCGCGCGCTGGCCGCGGCGAAGAATGTGGAGATGCCGCTCACCGAGGCCGTGCACCAGGTGTGCCACGAAGGACTGGCGGTGCAATCGGCGCTGGAGAAGCTGCTGGGCCGGCGGATAAAACCCGAATAGTGCTACCGGCGGTCCGGCACGGTTGACAGGTGCCCGGGCAGGGTACGGTTCGGACATGAAACGGATCAGGGTGGCCGTGGTCTTCGGCGGACGCAGCAACGAGCACACGGTGTCGTGTGTGTCGGCGGGTGCTGTGCTGCGCAACCTCGACCCGGAACGTTTCGAGGCGGTGCCGATCGGGATCACCCCCGAAGGGACCTGGACGCTGGCCGGCGGCGACGCGGCCGAACTCAGCCGGCACGACCGCACCCTGCCGTCGGTCACGGGTGGTGGCCCGGAACTGATCCTGGCCGCGGATCCGAGCCGGGCCGCAAACCTGGTCGCGCTCGACGACCCGCACACCGCGCTCGACGCCATCGATGTGGTGTTCCCGGTGCTGCACGGGGCCTTCGGCGAGGACGGCACGGTGCAGGGCATGCTCGAACTGGCCGGAATCCCGTATGTGGGGCCGGGAGTGCTGGCGAGTGCGGCCGGTATGGACAAGGAATTCACCAAGAAACTGCTCGCCGCGGACGGTCTGCCCGTCGGCGTGCAGGTGGTACTGCGACCGGGCACCGCGGGCGTGACGCCCGCGGATCGTGAGCGGCTCGGACTGCCGGTCTTCGTGAAACCCGCACGTGGTGGTTCGTCGATCGGTATCACCAAGGTCACCGATTGGGCCGATCTCGACAAGGCGATCGCGGCGGCACGCGCCCACGATCCCAAGGTGATCGTGGAAGCCGGCATCGTCGGCCGCGAAGTCGAATGCGGTGTGCTGGAATTCCCGGACGGCCGGGTGGAAGCCAGTGTGCTCGCCGAGATCAAGATGCCCGAGGATCTGGCCGACGCCGACGCCGGTGAGCAGCCCGGGCCCGCCTTCTACGATTTCGACACCAAATATCTCGACGACGTCTGCGAATTCGATGTACCGGCCAAACTCGACGACGATATCTCCGACCAGGTCCGGGCGATCGCTGTCCGCGCCTTCCGCGCCCTGGACTGCCAGGGCCTGGCCCGGGTCGACTTCTTCGTGACCGAGGACGGTCCGGTCATCAACGAGATCAACACCATGCCCGGTTTCACCCCGATCTCGATGTATCCCCGGATGTGGGGCGAGACGGGTGTCGGCTACGGGGAACTGCTGACCGCGCTGGTGGAGACAGCGCTGGCGCGCGGTACCGGGTTGCGCTGAGCGTATTCGTTCCGGGGCGGGCCGGCTCAGTTCGGGAGTTCGCCCGGATCGATCTGCCGTGCCGGCAGTTGCGCGGTGACGGTGTCCGATACCGCTTGCAGGGGCGTCGGTCCGGACCCGTCCGGAACCGTGAGGGCGATATAGGTTTCGCGGTCCACCGCGAACCAGGTGGCCGTGCCGGCGGCATCGTCGCGGACTTCGAACCATTGCACGCCGTTGACCACCTGTAACGCGGATGCCCGGTTGAATTCCAGCGGCCGGTCGAGCCCGCAGCGCAATACGATCGGATCGCCGCCGTCGGGCAACTGCCACGCCGTCGTCGCCGGGGGCGCGGGTTCGACCAGCGTGGCGCGGGTGTAGTCGCCGAGGTCGGCGGGTAGTGCGGGGAGCAGAGCGGAGCAGGCGGGGCCGTCCGCCGCGGGTGCCGGTACCGGGCCCAGTGCCAGGGCTTCGCGTTCGATCGGGGTACGCAGCGCGATCACCGCCGCGACCACCACCCCGATCAGCAAGGCGATCGGGAGTGCCACCGCGGTCGCGATCAGCGCGGGCGGGTATCCGGTGTGCTCGGTGTCCTCGCCCGGGGTGTCGATGTCCTGGTCGGGCGATGGCTCCGGCATCCTCGGCGGTCCTTTCGTCGGTGCGGTGATACCGCGGACGCGAGGGTCCGGCCGCCGCGCCTGGTCACCGGGCACAGGGTACCGTCGTGCGGGGAGCGCCGGAGTACCGGCCGGGTGCGTGGGATCGGGGATCCGCGGAGCCCGGGGTGGCGCAGGTGGCCGTCCCGTTCGTGGACACGGGCCGCGATCCGGTCTCCCCGCGGCGGCGGCCGAGCCGCCGTCGGCAACAGCGAGTGAGGAAGGCCCCACGATCGGTACACGACCGACGGTGCGCGAACTGGGCGAGTTCGCGCTGATCGCACGGATCAACGCGGGCCGGGAGCAGGGGCCCGCCGTTCAACTGGGCCCCGGCGACGACGCGGCGGTGCTGACCGCGGCACGCGGTCGCTACGCGGTGAGCACCGATATGTTGATCGAGGACCGGCATTTCCGGTGGGACTGGTCGGCGCCCGTGGATGTGGGTCGCAAGGCGATCGCCCAGAATGCCGCCGATATCTATGCCATGGGTGCCGAACCGGTCGGTTACGTGGTGGGCTTGGGCGTACCGGACCGGACTCCGGTGGAGGTCGTGACCGCGTTCGCCGACGGACTCTGGGCGGAGGCGGCCCGGGCGGGCGGATCGATCGCCGGTGGGGATATCGTGCGCAGTCCGCAGTGGGTCGTCTCGGTGACCGCCTTCGGAGATCCGTTGGGCGAGCGCCCGGTGACCAGGTCCGGCGCGCGGCCGGGCGGCATTCTCGCCGTCGCCGGGCGTCCGGGCTGGTCGGCGGCCGGATACGCCGTACTGGCGGGCGGATATCCGAGCACCGGTCCGGGCGCGGAAACCGCCGCGGCCGCGCACCGTGCCCCATGTCCGCCCTATGACCTCGTCCGTGATGCCATGACCGGTGCGCAGCCACCGGTGGCACTCACCGATATCTCCGACGGCCTGCTCGCCGATCTCGGCCATCTGGCGGAATCGTCCGAGGTAGCTGTGGATGTGCGCTCGGCGGCGCTCCGGGATCCCGCGCTGGCGGAGCTGGCCGGATTCCTGGAAGCCGATGCGCGGCAATGGATTCTGACCGGGGGCGAGGACCATGTGTTCGCCGGGGTCTGGCCGGCCGGTTCGGTGCCGCCACCGGGATGGACCGTTGTCGGCGGCATCGATGCTGGTAGCGGCGTGACCGTGGACGGTGCGCGCTACAGCGGTCCGCAGGGCTGGGAAGCGTTCTCCGGGACGGACTCGGCGAAACCGGACCACTCACGATAGGTTGTGCGGTCATGGGCACGAAACCACTCGTGGAAATCATCGATCCGGGCTGGGCGAAAGCACTGGATCCGGTCGCCGACCGTATTGCGGAGATGGGCGAATTCCTGCGTGCCGAGAACGCCGCGGGCCGCGGCTATCTCCCCGCCGGGGAGAATGTGCTGCGCGCCTTCCAGGAGCCGTTCGAGGACGTCCGGGTGCTGATCGTCGGTCAGGACCCCTACCCGACTCCGGGGCACGCCATGGGACTCAGCTTCTCGGTGGCGCCCGATGTTTCGCCGGTACCGCGCAGCCTCGCCAATATCTTCGCCGAATACACCAAGGATCTCGGCCATCCCACCCCGAGTTGCGGGGATCTGAGCCCCTGGTCGCGCCAGGGTGTGCTGATGCTGAACCGCGTGCTGACGGTCGCTCCGGGCACACCGGCCTCGCATCGCGGCAAAGGCTGGGAGAAGGTTACCGAGCAGGCGATCAGCGCTCTGGTGGCGCGGGACGAGCCGCTGGTCGCGGTGCTGTGGGGTCGCGACGCCGCCTCGCTGAAACCGGCGCTGGCCGCGGCGGAGGTGCCCAGTATCGAATCCGCGCACCCGTCACCGCTGTCGGCATCACGAGGATTCTTCGGCTCACGTCCGTTCTCCCGGGTCAACGAACTACTGGACGAACTCGGCGCGGAGCCGGTGGACTGGCGCCTGCCGTGAGCGGGCGTCGAATGAGAAACAAGTAGAGGAGCACACCATGAAACTGCGCGGCATCACCGCCACGCTCGCACTGGGCGCCGCCCTGTCGGGCGCTGCCGGGGCGACGGCCGGAGCGGCCCCGCTGCGGCTGGAACCGGCCAGTCCGGTGACCGAGCCCGCGGGCCCCATCGCCGAGGATTTCACCTCGACCGGTTCGTCGACCATTTCCGCGTCGGTGAACGCCAAGGGCGCTTGCCTGTTCCAGCGGACCCTGAGCGCCATGGATCTGGACTGCTGATCTGTCCGTTCGTACGGCGTAACGCCCGCATATTTGCGATGCTGAAAATCGTGAGTAATGCGAACAATCTGCTCGATCCCGTCCAGCTGCGGTTACGCGGTGCGGGCGGGATCGAGCTCGTTGCGGACCAGTACGGCCCCGCGGACGGCCCGGCCGTGCTGTTCCTGCACGGCGGAGGTCAGACGCGGCATTCGTGGAAGCAGACCGGCGCCCGACTCGGCGCTGCCGGCATCCGGGCGGTCACGCTCGACGCGCGCGGCCACGGTGACAGCCAGTGGGCGCTGGATCGCGACTACCGCTACGAGGCGATGGTCGGCGATGTACTCGCGGTGCTGGACCAGCTGGGCGGCGGGCCGGTGGTCGTGGTCGGCGCGAGTATGGGCGGTATCACCGGCCTGCTCGCCACCGCCGCGCCCGGCGGCGGCGCCATCTCCGCACTGGTCCTGGTGGATATCGTCACCCGGCCCGAACCCGAGGGCGTCGACCGGGTGCTGACCTTCCTCAGCCGGAATCCGGACGGGTTCGCCACCCTCGACGAAGCCGCGGACGCCGTCGCCGACTACCTCCCGCACCGGCCACGGCCCAAATCCAACGCGGGACTGCTGCGCAACCTGCGCGAACGCGACGGTCGCTGGTACTGGCACTGGGATCCGGGCATACTCGGCGACAAATCCGCCGACCCCGACGCCATGGCACGGACTCTCGACGGTGCGGCACGGGCAATCGACATACCGGTGCTGCTGGTCCGGGGGCTGCAATCGGATGTGGTGAGCGCCGAGGGCGCCGCGGAATTCCTGGAGCTCGTCCCGCACGCCGAACTGGCAGAGATCGGCAATGCCGCCCATACCGCCGCCGGCGACGACAACGACGCGTTCACCGAGGCGGTCGCGAAGTTCGTCATACGCTCTCGCTGAAGGGGCAGCGGCGGAAACCGCTGATCATGCACGCACGGATGCTCCGGCGGTGGCTGCCGGGCTCTCACCGGAGCCGGTCGGCGTGGCGGACCGCGCCGACCGGCCGCGTGGTCGGTCAGCTCAGACCGGAATAGTCCGGGGCCCGTTTGGCGAGAAAGGCGTCCACGCCTTCGCGGCCGGTCGGGCCGCCGGCGGCTGCGCCCATCGCATCGCGTTCGGCATCCAGCTGCTCGCTCAGGGACGCGGTGGCCGACCGGCTGAGCAGGGTGCGGATGGAGGTGTAGCTGGCGCGCGGGCCGCGTGCCAGCTCGCGTGCCAGCGCGCGGGCCTCGTCGCGGACCGTCTCGTCGCTCTCGGTGAGCCGGGCGAGGATGCCGAGGCGCTGTGCTTCGGCGGCGTCGAGCACCGCGTCGGTCAGCAGGATCTCGCGGGCCTTGGCCGCGCCCACGAGCCGCGGCAGGGTCCACGACATTCCGCCGTCCGGGCTCAGCCCGACGCCCGGATACGCGGGACGCATCCGGGTGCCCGGTCCGCCGACGGCGATATCGGCGGCACAGACCAGGCTCATCCCGGCGCCCGCCGCCCACCCGTGGACCGCGGCGACGACCGGCACCGGTGCGCTGTCCAGCGCCCGGACGAAAACGTGCAGGGTGTCGGCGAGCCGGTACAGGTGCGCGGAACGGTCCGGTGCCGCGGCGAAATCGCGGACATCCCCGCCCGCGCAGAAGTTCGGCCCCGCGCCGGTGAGCAGTACGGCTCCGATATCCGAGCCGGCTTCGGCCAGGGCGGCGGTACCGGCAGCGACCCCGGCGAAATCCAGTGAGGTGCCTTTGGCTGCGGTGGACAGGGTGATCTCCAGAACCCCGTCATCGGTGCGGACGTATTCGGCTTCGGTGCTCATTTCCGCGACATTACTGGGCGCGACCGGCCGGCGAAATCGCTACTGCCGCACCATGCGGATCTCGGTGGCGGTGGCGAAACGTTCCGCCCGGGTGGTGCCGTCGGGGACGAAACCGTATTTCGCGTAGAAGGCGCGGGCCCGGGAGTTGCGCTCGAAAACCCAGAGCGAACACGAGCGATCCGGGTCCAGTACCGCGTCCAGCAGGGCGCGGGCCAGCCCGCTGCCGTACCACTCGGCCCGGACATAGATGGCCTGTAATTCCCGCTCGGCCACCGCGGGTTCGTCGCGGGGCGGGCCGTAGTGGGTGAATCCGGCGATACCGTCGCCCGATTCCGCCACCAGGATCCGCCCGGAGTGGTTCCGTGCGATCCGCTCCCAGTTGGCGGCTCGGTGTTCGAGATCGAAGGCGTCCAGGACATGGTCGGGAACCAGCCCTCGGTAGGCCTCGCGCCAGCACGCGATATGGCAGGCGGCCAGAGCAGGTGCGTGGGCAGGCTGCAGCGGAGCGAGCCGCCAGTCCGTACTGTCCGGCTCCTCGGCGTTCGTACTCGTCTGGTGCTCCTTCCGGACAGCGATACGACTTCGCCCCGGCTCCTGTGTGGAGCCGGGGCGAAGTCGTATCGAAGAGCTGTGGGCCCCTCGGCGGATAACCGGTGGACCGGTGATCAGCCGCGGACCACCTTGCCCGCCTTCAGGCAGGAGGTGCACACGTTCATCCGGCGGGTGTTACCCGGGGCGACCTGCGCCCGCACGGTCTGGATATTCGGGTTCCAGCGACGGTTGGTGCGCCGGTGCGAATGCGAGACCGATTTACCGAAGCCGGGGCCTTTGGCGCAGACGTCGCAGACGGCAGCCATAGTCGCGAACTCCTTCATGTCATCATGGGGGACCTGCCACCGGTACAGCGGCTGATCCTGATCAATGTCGTCATGCCTCGCCGACGAGCATCGGCGGATTCGATGACCATCGGACTGCGCAGACCGGAAGGGGCCGCGCCAGGCAACCCTGCAAGGGTAGCCCGACCCGCTGCGATCCACCAAACCGGGGTGAGTCGGCACTCGCGCGAACCCGCCCGGTCCGGTCCCGGTGTCGGGTGCGGTCGCTAACCTGGCGTTCGACGGTGGCGACGACGAGGAGCGAGGTGGCGGTGCCCGATACCCGGCAGGTGAGCGGCGGCGGAGCGCCGGCCACCGGTTCCGCGCCCGGCGGGCTGGGCGGGCCCGAACTTTTGGCTTGGGGCCGGGTCTGTGTGGCCGCGCTCGAACAGCGACGCGCGGAGATCGATGCCCTCAACGTCTTCCCGGTACCCGATTCCGATACCGGGACCAACCTACTCGCGACCATGCGTGCCGCGGTGGCGGAGGCGGAGCGGTGGGCTCCCGGCGGTGACGCGGCCGCGGCGTCGGACCGGCGGCTGCCCGCGCATCCGGTCGCCGCGGCGCTGGCACGCGGCGCGACGGCGGGGGCCCGGGGTAATTCCGGGATCATCCTGTCGCAGGTACTGCGTGGATTCGCGGAGGCGACGGTGCCCGCCGGGCTGACCGATACCACCTATCGGGTGGCGCTGACACGGGCGGCCGCGCTGGTGCGGGGGAGTCTGAGCGAACCCGTGGAGGGCACCATGCTGACCGTTCTGGACCGGGCGGGAGCCGCGGCCGCCGCGTGTGCGGACCCGGGCCTGGCCGCGGTGGTGCGCGCGGGAGCCGATGCCGCGGCACGGGCCTTGGCGGACACCCGGGATCAGCTCGCGGTGCTGCGGGCCGCCGGTGTCGTGGACGCCGGGGCGCGAGGGCTGCTGGTGCTGCTGGACGGCCTGGTCACGGTGGTGACCGGCGAGGTACCGGTCCGGATCGAGTACCGGGCCGCGGGTTCCCGGGCAGCTGGAGTTGCGCAGGCGGCCACGGGGCGGCGCGCGGTGGCGCAGCGCTACGAGGTGATGTACCGGATCGCCGGGGCTCGCGAGGATCTCGTCGCCGGACTGCGATCCCGGCTGGCCGGTCTGGGTGATTCGGTGGTGGTGGCCGCCGACGGTGCGGGTGGCTGGTCCGCCCATGTGCACTGCGCGGACGCGGGGGCGGCGGTGGAAGCCGGACTGGTCGTCGGCGACCTGAACGGGATCCGTATCGAGCATCTCGCCGAGGACTCCGGTTCCGGGGACGGTGTGCCCGCCGGCCGGACCGGTCCGCGCACGGGCAGTGCCGTGATCACCGGTGTGTGCGAGGCGGCGGATACCCGGCAGGTGTACGACCGGGCTGCCCGGCAGATCAGCGGGCGCACCCGGGAACCCGCCGACCGTGGCGTCCTGGCGGTCGCTTCCGGGAGCGGTGCGGCGGCGCTGTTCGAGGCAGGCGGCGCGGTGGTGCTGAACGCGGAGCGCACCCTGGAATCGGCGGTGTTGCTCGCCGCGATCCGGCAGCTGCCGCACCGCGAAGTGCTGGTGCTGCCCAACGGGGCGCTGCCGGCGCACGAACTGGTGGCCGTGGGCGCGGCGGCCCGCGACGCCCACCGGGACGTGCTGCTGCTGCCCAGCGCCAGCATGGTGCAGGGGCTGGCCGCGCTGGCGGTACACGACCGGGCCCGGGTCGCCGTGGACGACGCCTTCACCATGTCCGAAGCAGCTGCCAGTACCCGATGGGGCGCGCTGCGGCGCGCCGAGGGCCGAGCCCTCACCATGGTCGGGACCTGCATGCCCGGCGACGGACTCGGCCTGGTGGGCCACGATGTGGTGGTGATCGACCGGCAGCCGCACGCGGCGGGCCGGACCCTGCTGGACCGAATGCTCGGGCTGGGCGGCGAACTGGTGACACTGCTGGTCGGCGCCGACGCGCCGGCGGGACTCGCCGCCGATCTCGCGGGGCATATCGGTGACGAATTCCCCGGTGTCGAGGTGACGGTGTATTCCGGCGGCCAGCAGGAGGACCTGATACAGATCGGTGTGGAATGAGTATCCACCGGACCCGTTCCGGCGGCGGTGACAGGAGTGGAGTAGCGCGATGGCGACACTGAGCGACCGGCTCGACCATCTGCTCGGCGCGAAGGCCGCCGCCTCGTTGGCCGATGCCTTCGATATGCACACCGTGGAGGATCTGCTGCGCCACTATCCATTGCGTTATGCCACCCAGGGGCAGCCGCTCACCGAGGAGGCACCGGCGGACGGCGCGCACATCACGGTGATCGGCCGGGTCACCAAGGCCGATCTGCGGCCGATGCGGCAGCGGCGGGGGTCGCTGCTGAAGGTCGTCCTCGATACCGGCGGCGGGCGCGGCGTGGACGTCACCTTCTTCAACGGTGACAAGGTGAAATACGTGATCCGGCCGGGTGTCCGGGCCATGATGTCGGGCACCGTCAATTATTGGCGGCCGGGCCAGTGGAATCTGAGCCATCCGGGTTATCTGGTCCTGCCGGAGTCCGACGACGAGCCCACCCTGACCACGGTGCGCGGCGGGGGCGATCTACGCGGTATCGCGCAGAGCGCGAAGGGCGAAGGCGGGGTGGACATGTCCTTCTTCGACCGCGAATTCATCCCCGTATATCCGGCGACGGCGAAGGTTCAGAGCTGGGAGGTCCTGGCCTGTGTCCGGCAGATCCTCGACCAGCTCGACCCGCTCGGGGATCCACTGCCTGCCGATGTTCGCGACGAGCGGGAACTGATGCCGGTCGGCGACGCGCTGCGGCTGATCCATCTGCCCGAGCACACCTCCGATATCGAGCGGGCCCGGCAGCGGCTGCGTTTCGACGAGGCCCTGGCGCTGCAACTGGTGCTCGCCGAACGCCGCCACGAGGTTTCGGGCCGGACGGCCCGGGCCTGTCCGCGGCGGGCCGACGGGATCGTCGCCGCCTTCGACGAACGGTTGCCGTTCGAGCTCACCGAGGGCCAGCAGCGGGTCATCGACGAGATCTCCGGCGACCTGTCCCGGGAACAGCCCATGCACCGACTGCTGCAGGGCGAGGTGGGTTCGGGTAAGACCGTCGTCGCCCTGCACGCGATGCTTCAGGTGATCGACGCCGGTCAGCAGTGCGCGTTGCTCGCGCCCACCGAAGTGCTCGCGGCCCAGCACTACCGATCGCTGAGCGCGATGTTGGGCGATCTCGGACAAGCCGGGGAACTCGGCGCGGCCGAGACCGCGACCCGGGTGACCCTGATCACCGGTTCCATGCCGACCGCCACCAAGCGGGCGGCGCTGCTGGCCGCGGTGACCGGGGACGCCGGGATCGTGATCGGCACCCACGCACTGATCCAGGACGCGGTCGAATTCTTCGATCTGGGCCTGGTGATCGTGGACGAACAGCATCGGTTCGGCGTGGAACAGCGTGATGCCCTGCGGGCGAAGGCGAAGGCCGGGTTCTCGCCCCATCTGCTGGTGATGACCGCGACCCCGATTCCACGGACCATCGCGATGACCACCCTCGGCGATCTGGAGACCTCGACGCTCACCGAACTGCCCCGGGGTCGTTCGCCGATCCAGTCGAAGGTGGTGCCGCGGCGGGTCCATCCCAACTGGGTGGACCGGGCCTGGGAGCGGATCACCGAAGAGGTCGGTGCGGGCCGGCAGGCCTATGTCGTGTGCTCGCGGATCGGTGACGACGAGGACGGCCCCGCCCGGGGACGGGCCGGAAAGGCCGCAGATACGGGCAAGGAACCCCCGCCCACCCAGGCCGTGGTCGACGTCTTCGACCGGCTGCGCACCGGGCCGCTGGCACAGCTGCGGATCGGACTCCTGCACGGGCGGTTGCCCGCGGATGAGAAAGATCAGGTGATGCGGGATTTCAATGCCGGTGATATCGATGTGCTGGTCTGTACGACGGTGGTCGAGGTCGGCGTGGACGTCCCGAACGCGACGGTGATGGTGATCGTGGACGCCGACCGGTTCGGGGTCAGCCAGCTGCATCAGCTGCGCGGCCGTATCGGTCGTGGCGCGCACGCCGGTCTCTGCCTGCTGATCACCGATGCCGCGCCGGGTGGTCCGGCGATGACCAGGCTGGAGGCCGTCGCCGCCACCACCGACGGTTTCGAGCTTTCGGTGCTCGATCTGCGGCAGCGGCGGGAGGGCGATGTGCTCGGCGCGGCGCAGTCGGGCACCACCCGCTCCCTGCGGCTGCTCTCGCTGCTCGACGATCTCGAGGTCATCACCGCGGCCCAGGAACTGGCGCGCACGCTGGTCGAGCAGGATCCCGGGCTCACCGGGCACCCGGGTCTGGCGGCGATGATGCATGCCGCCGTCGATTCCGAACGTCTGGAGTATCTGGCCAAATCCTGATCGGCCGGATCGGCGGCGCCGACCCGGCCACGGCCCGCTGAGCGCGACATCCCGTACGACCGGAAAGGATCTCGATTCCCGGGAACCGTGCCGCAGTGTTCGGCGTCAAAACTGGCAACGGTATCGCCGAAGGGGAAGGGGTCGGGTGTCATGGAGGAGAGGCAGAGATGCCGGGCGGTGCGGCGGTCGCTGTCCGCGCCGACGCGATTGCGGCCGGTACTGCGGATGACGCGGACCTGTCCGCAGTGTGTGGCGCGGCGGACGAAACGCCGTGAACCGGGGGCGGGGGAGCTGGAGGGCTGAACGGCCCGGGTCGCGCCGCGTACGACGCGACCCGGACCGCTGATTCAGCGCACGCTGCGGGCGGCGGCCACCATATTGCGCAGGGAGGCTGCCACCTCGGCGGAGCCGCGGGTTTTCAGACCGCAGTCGGGATTGACCCAGAGACGTTCGGCCGGAACGGCTTTCAGCGCCGCGCGCAGCGACGCGGTGATCTCTTCGACGCCGGGGACCCGGGGCGAGTGGATATCGTAGACGCCGGGGCCGATTCCGGCGTCGAAGCCCGACGCGTTCAGATCGTCCAGTACCTCCATATGCGATCGGGCCGCTTCGATCGAGGTCACATCGGCGTCCAGCCCGGCGATCGCCTCGATCACCTCGCCGAATTCCGAGTAGCACAGGTGGGTGTGGATCTGGACGGAATCTGCCACCCCGGAAGTCGCCAACCGGAACGCGTCCACCGACCAGTCGAGGTACGCCCGCTGTTCGGCGGCGCGCAGCGGCAGCAGTTCCCGTAGTGCCGGCTCGTCGACCTGGACGATGCGGATACCCGCGTTCTGCAGATCCACCGTCTCGTCCCGGATGGCCAGTGCCACCTGCCGGGCCGAATCCGCCAGCGGCTGATCGTCGCGGACGAAGGACCAGGCCAGGATCGTGACCGGGCCGGTCAGCATGCCCTTGACCGGTTTATCGGTGAGCGACTGGGCGTAGGTGATCCAGTCCACCGTCATGGCGGCCGGGCGGGAGACGTCACCGAACAGGATCGGTGGGCGTACACAGCGGGTGCCGTAGGACTGCACCCAGCCCAGGTCGGTCGCCGCGAATCCGTCGAGCTGCTCGGCGAAGTACTGCACCATATCGTTGCGTTCCGGCTCACCGTGCACCAGCACATCGAGCTCCAGTTCCTCCTGCAGCGCGATGACCTCGCCGATCTCGCCCCGCATCCGCCGCACGTACTCGGTCCGATCGATCTCGCCGGACCGCAGTGCCGCGCGGGCCAGCCGGATCGCCGAGGTCTGCGGGTAGGAACCGATGGTGGTGGTGGGCAGGGCGGGCAGTCGCAACCGATCCTGCTGCAGGGCCCGACGCTGTTCGGCGGGTGCCCGCCGGACGGCTTCCGGACCCAGTGCCGCCAGCCGGGCGCGCACCTGCGCGTCGGCGAGCCGCGGGTCGGCCCGGCGGCCCGCCGCGGCGGCACGGGCCGCCGCCAGCTCCGCCGCGACGACCTCGGTCCCGGAATTCAGCCCGGTGGCCAGCACCCGCACTTCGGCGATCTTCTCGGCGCCGAAGGCGAGCCAGGAACGCAACGCGTCGTCGAGCCGGGTCTCCACTGCCAGCGAGTACGGGGCGTGCAGTAGTGAGCACGAGGTGGATACCGCCAGGGACCGCACACTGCCCAGCAGAGTGGCCGACGTCGACAGCGCCTCGTCCAGGTCGGTCCGCCAGACATTGCGGCCGTCGACCACACCCGCGACGAGCAGTTTGTGTGCCAGGGCGGGAATCGCCGCGACGGCGGCGATATCGGTACCCGCCACCAGATCGACCGCGATACCTTCGATATCGGTCTCCGCCAGCGCATCCAGCGCCGGTCCCGGGTGGCCGAAATAGGTGGCGACCAGCACGGCCGGGCGGTTCCGCGGCCCGGTCAACTCCGTGTAGACGCGGCGGACAGCCGCCAGCTCGGCCTCGGTGAGGTCGGTGACCAGTGCGGGTTCGTCGAGCTGCACCCAGCTCACCCCCGCTTCGGCCAGCAGGCCGAGCAGTTCCCGGTACAGCGGGATCAGTTCGCCGATACGGTCCAGCGCGCTGCCGCCGGTGGATTTGGCGAGCTTCAGGAAGGTGACCGGTCCGATCACCACCGGCCGGGCCGCGACACCGAGTTCGATCGCCTCCGCCACCTGTGCCAGCAGCGCGCCGGGGTGCAGAGTGAAGGTCGTTCCCGGATCGAGCTCGGGGACCAGGTAGTGGTAGTTCGTATCGAACCACTTGGTCATTTCCAGCGGTTCCACCGACTCGTTGCCGCGCGCGGCCGCGAAATAGCGGTCGAGCGGATCCTCGATCCCGGTCACCCGGGCCGGTAGGGCGCCCAGCAGCACGGCCGTATCGAGCATCTGGTCGTAGTAGGAGAAGGTGCCGACGGGGATCGAATCCAGGCCGGCGGCGGCCAGCTCGGCGTACTGGTCGCGGCGCAGAGCGCGCCCGGCCTCGTGCAGCGCCGCCGCGTCGATACGCCCGGCCCAATAGGACTCGGTCGCGCGTTTGAGTTCCCGGCGCGGGCCCACCCGGGGAAGTCCGAGAACCGTTGCGGTGAAAGGGTTTTGCGAGATAACAGTCACGGTATCGCTCCAGTGCTGAAGTGCGACGACCATCGCCGTTCCCGGACGCACGGCACCGATGAGACCCCGGACGACCGGCCGCGCGGGCGGGTCGGATGTCAGCACTGGTGGCGGCGCCTGATCCACGAGGCGGTGGCCACCGGATACGGCGTACCCGGTACAACCGGCAGGTCTTCGGACTCGCGGGCACCGGCCGATACGGCCGACCTACTGGCCGTCGCTTCCCGGGCGGTACACCCAGTGCTCATGACGGCGGTCGTTCCTGCTCACCGCTGCGGGACAGTTCCGGATTCCCACCGGATTCCCTCTCACCCGCGTGTTGCGGGCTTCGGCGCCGGGGCGGACGTTCGGGGCTCCTCGTCGTCCGGCCGGCGGACCAGCTGCGTGGACCACAATAACGTGGGCGCGCCGAACTGCCCAGGGCGGTAGGGCCGGTGCCCGACCGGGGCGGGCTTCGCATTCCTTCGCAAAATCGGCCGCGTCCGGCGGGAAGCCGGGAAATCGCAGCACCGGAGGATACGCACAGGCCGGGGTTGTGGGTCGTGAGATATGACGGTGCGGTGAACAAGACTTCGCAGCGTTGCCATACGCAGCTGTGAAGATCCTGCCAAGTGGACTTCGCTGTCGATCCTGGCTGTGGCGCCGGGTACGTTGGTCCAATGTTCTCGAAAGTCTTGGTTGCCAACCGCGGCGAAATCGCCATCCGAGCCTTCCGCGCGGCGTACGAGCTCGGTGTCGGGACGGTTGCCGTCTTCCCGCACGAAGACCGCAATTCGGTCCACCGCCTGAAGGCCGACGAGGCATACGAGATCGGTGAGGAAGGCCATCCGGTCCGGGCCTACCTCTCGGTCGAGGCGATCATCGAGGCCGCCGCGACAGCGGGCGCCGATGCGATCTACCCGGGGTACGGGTTCCTCTCGGAGAATCCGGATCTGGCCGCCGCGTGCGCCCGGGCGGGAATCACCTTCATCGGTCCCTCCGCCGAGGTCCTCGAACTGGCCGGTAACAAGGCGCGTGCGATCGCCGCGGCAAAGGCGGCCGGACTGCCGGTGCTGGATTCGAGCGCTCCTTCGGCCGATGTGACGGAGCTGCTGGCGGCCGCGGAGACCATGGAGTTCCCGGTATTCGTGAAGGCTGTCGCCGGCGGCGGTGGGCGTGGGATGCGGCGGGTCGCCGAGCGGTCGGGGCTGCGGGAGGCGATCGAGGCCGCTTCGCGCGAGGCCGAATCGGCGTTCGGCGATCCGACGGTGTTCCTGGAGCAGGCCGTGGTGAATCCCCGGCATATCGAGGTGCAGATCCTGGCCGATACACAGGGCAATGTGATGCACCTGTTCGAGCGGGACTGTTCGCTGCAGCGGCGGCATCAGAAGGTGATCGAGCTGGCGCCGGCGCCGAATCTGGACCCGGAACTGCGGGACCGGATCTGCGCGGACGCAGTGGCCTTCGCACGGCAGATCGGGTACAGCTGCGCGGGCACGGTGGAATTCCTGCTCGACGAGCGCGGGAACCACGTGTTCATCGAGATGAACCCGCGAATCCAGGTGGAACATACGGTGACCGAGGAGATCACCGATGTGGATCTGGTGCAGTCGCAGCTGCGGATCGCGGCCGGGGAGAGCCTGGCCGATCTGGGATTGAGCCAGGACACGGTGACCATTCGGGGCGCGGCGTTGCAATGCCGGATCACCACCGAGGACCCGGCCAACGGTTTCCGTCCCGATACCGGTCGCATCACCGCGTACCGCACTCCGGGCGGCGCCGGGATCCGGCTCGACGGTGGCGCCAACCTCGGCGCCGAGATCGGCGCCTACTTCGATTCCATGCTGGTGAAACTCACCTGCCGGGGCCGTGATTTCCCGGCCGCGGTGGCACGGGCGCGGCGCGCGCTGATGGAGTTCCGTATCCGCGGGGTCACCACCAATATCCCGTTCCTGCTCGCCGTGCTCGACGACGAGGATTTCACCGCGGGCCGGATCACCACCTCGTTCATCGACGAACGCCCGGAACTGCTGGCCACCCGCGAGCCCGCCGACCGCGGCACCAAGATCCTGAACTACCTGGCCGATGTCACGGTCAACAAACCGCACGGCGCCCGGCCCACTGCGGTGTACCCGCACGACAAACTGCCCGCGATCGACCTGTCGGTGCCGCCGCCGGACGGTTCGCGGCAGAAACTGCTGACGCTGGGCCCCGAGGGTTTTGCCCGAGCGCTGCGGGAACAGAAGGCGGTCGGGGTCACCGATACCACCTTCCGCGATGCCCATCAGTCGCTGCTGGCGACCCGGGTACGCACCAACGGCCTGCTCGATGTGGCCGGGCACGTGGCGCGGCTGACCCCGGAACTGTTGTCGATCGAGGCGTGGGGCGGGGCTACCTACGATGTGGCGCTGCGATTCCTGTACGAGGATCCGTGGGAGCGGCTGGCGGCGTTGCGCGAGGCGGTCCCGAACATCTGCCTGCAGATGCTGCTGCGCGGCCGTAACACCGTCGGCTACACCCCCTACCCGGAGCGGGTCACCCGGGCCTTCGTGGCCGAGGCCACCGATACCGGCATCGATATCTTCCGCATCTTCGACGCGCTGAACAATGTGGACCAGATGCGCCCGGCCATCGATGCGGTCCGCGAAACCGGCACCGCGATCGCCGAAGTGGCGCTCAGCTACACCGGTGATCTCGCCGACCCGGACGAGAAGCTCTACACCCTGGACTATTACCTCAAGCTGGCCGAACAGATCGTGGACGCGGGTGCGCACGTGCTGGCGATCAAGGATATGGCCGGACTGTTGCGGGCGCCGGCCGCGGTGAAACTGGTGACCGCGCTGCGCAGCAATTTCGATCTGCCGGTCCATGTGCACACCCACGACACCCCCGGCGGGCAGCTGGCAACCTATCTCGCCGCCTGGCAGGCGGGCGCGGACGCGGTCGACGGCGCCTCGGCAGCGATGGCCGGAACCACCAGCCAGCCCGCGCTCTCGGCGATCGTGGCCGCCGCCGCGCACAGCGAATACGACACCGGGCTGAACCTGCGCAATGTCTGCGATCTCGAGCCCTATTGGGAGGCGCTGCGCAAGGTGTACGCGCCGTTCGAGTCGGGGCTGCCCGCGCCCACCGGTCGCGTCTACACCCACGAGATCCCCGGCGGCCAGCTGTCGAATCTGCGGCAGCAGGCCATCGCGCTGGGCCTGGGCGACCGATTCGAGGATGTGGAAGCGAAATACGCGGCCGCGGACCGGTTGCTGGGCCGGCTCATCAAGGTGACCCCGTCCTCCAAGGTCGTCGGTGATCTCGCGCTGTCGCTGGTGGGCTCCGGGACCGATATCGAGGATTTCGCCGCCGACCCGGGCCGGTTCGATATCCCCGATTCGGTGATCGGTTTCCTGCGCGGTGAACTCGGCACCCCGGCCGGTGGCTGGCCCGAACCGTTCCGGGAGCGGGCGCTGGCCGGACGCAGCGCCGCCAAACCCGTGGTGGAACTGTCCGCCGCGGACGAAGCCGGCCTGGCCGGTACCTCCGACGAACGGCGTGCGACCCTGAACCGGCTGCTGTTTCCCGGCCCGACCGCGGAATTCCTGGCGCACCGGGAGAAGTACGGCGATACCACCGGCCTGTCGGCCAACCAGTTCTTCTACGGTCTGCGGCACGGCGAGGAACACCGCGTCCAACTGGAGAAGGGTGTCATCCTGCTCATCGGCTTGGAAGCGATCGCCGAACCCGACGAGCGCGGTATGCGTACGGTGATGTGCATCCTCAACGGCCAGCTGCGCCCGGTCTCGGTGCGCGACCGTTCCATCGCCAGCGAGATCCCGGCGGCGGAAAAGGCGGACAAGAACAATCCGCACCACATCGCGGCGCCGTTCGCCGGTGTGGTGACCCTGACCGTGGCCGAAGGGGAAACCGTGGCCTCGGGCGACACCATAGGCACCATCGAGGCCATGAAGATGGAGGCCGCCATCACCGCCCCGCGCGGCGGCGTGGTGGGCCGGGTCGCCATCGCGCAGGTGCAGCAGGTCGAAGGCGGTGATCTGCTCGTCGAGCTGGGCGAGCGTGAATCCGAATGACCCGGATCGTCGCCGGAAAAGCCGGTGGGCGGCGCCTGAAGGTACCGCCCGCCGGGACCAGGCCCACCTCGGATCGGGTGCGGGAGGCGTTGTTCTCCTCGATCGAGGCCCGGATGGATCTCGCCGGTGTGCGGGTGCTCGACCTCTACGCCGGCTCCGGTGCGCTCGGATTGGAAGCGCTGTCCCGGGGCGCCGCGGCCGCACTGCTGGTCGAATCCGACCGGCGGGCCGCCGGAGTGTTACGCGCCAATATCGCCGAACTCGGGTTCGGTGACGCGCAGGTGCGGATCGGAACGGTGGCCCAGGTGCTCGGGCACAGTGCCGCAGATGCCTACGACCTCGTTTTCGCCGATCCGCCCTACGATCTGCCCACCGCCGCGGTGCAGGCCGATCTCACGGCGTTGGCCGCGCACGGGTGGTTGTCCGAGGACGCGCTACTGCTGGTGGAACGGTCCGCGCGGTCCGCCGAGATCGATTGGCCCGCACGATTCGAAGCCCGGTCGGCACGCCGCTACGGCGAGACCCGGATCGAGTCGGCGGTATACCTCGGCGCGGACCGGGCCGGACCGGGCGAACCTGCTAGCGTCTGACCCATGGCAGGAGCTTTGTGCCCGGGGTCGTTCGATCCGGTGACCAACGGCCACCTCGATGTGTTCCGGCGGGTCGCCGAGCAGTTCGACGAGGTCGTCATCACGGTGATGATCAACAAGAAGAAACAGGGCATGTTCGACATCGACGAGCGCATCGAGATGCTCCGTGATGCCACCGCGGACCTCCCGAACGTCCGGGTCGCCTCCTGGCACGGCCTGCTGGTCGACTTCGCCCGGGAACAGGGCATCACCGCCATCGTCAAGGGCCTGCGCGACGCCGGTGATTTCGGCTACGAACTCCAGATGGCGCAGATGAACAAGAAGCTCTCCGGGGTGGACACCTTCTTCATCGCCACCAACCCCGGATACAGCTATCTGTCCAGCTCCCTGGTCAAAGAAGTGGCGGCGTTCGGCGGCGACGTCAGCGATATGCTGCCGCCCCTGGTGCACAAGCGACTACTCGACCGGCTGGCCGAGCGCGCGAGCTGAACCGGACCGCTGCGCGGTCACTTCCCGGGCCCGCTGCAGCGGCCGGAACACCAGACCGCGCAATGCCAGGAAGCGCAGGCCGCCGACCCCGGCGCTGATCGCCAGAACGGCGCCGGCCTGCGCGGGTTCGTTCAAGGTGGGCGACAGTATTTCCAGCGAGGCGAGGGCCGCGGTGCTGATCCCCAGGCCCAGCAGCGCCAATCCGCCACCCTCCCACTGCGCGGTGAACCAGCCGACCCGCTCGGCCGCGTGGAAGGTGAGCCGGCGATGCAGTTCGTTCGCCAGAACGGTGCTCACCACCGACCCCGCCACATTGGCCGCCAACGTTCCCACACCGGCGAGGGTCAGGAACAGCAGCACATAGGAGATATTGCTCAATCCGCCGACCAGTGCGAAACGAATCAACTGTGGGAACGCGCGGTCGCCGCGCAGATATCGCAGGAGACGCTGCTGCCAGGCAGCCACAACGGTCGGTTCCGGCCAATCGATCTCCAGATCCCCGGTCGTCAGTGCCGTGGACGGAGGCATCTGCAGGATGGTCATGGGTGGTTCCGATCGGGCAAGGGACAGGCAGCCCGCCCGCGTGGCGGTTGGGCTCCCTACGAATCTAACACCAAGCGGAGGGCAGGTCTCCAGTTGATTGTGTGACTCTGCAGATATCGGGCGGAACGGGCGACACACCGAAATCAGGTTCGGCGCATCGACCGGCCCGGGGCACACTGGGAACGGCGTGATGTGTCGCCGATGGTCAGCAGGAGGACAGTGAGCATGTACCGGGTATTCGAGGCGCTCGACGAACTGGTCGCCATAGTCGAGGAAGCGCGCGGGATCCCCGCGACGCGCAACTGCATCGTCCCGCGGCCGGAAACACTCGACCTGCTGGACGATGTCCGCGACGCGCTGCCCACCGAGATCGACGACGCCCAAGATGTCCTCGACCACCGGGACAAGATCGTCGACGATGCCCGCGGCCTGGCCGAGGACACCATCCGATCCGCCGACGAACAAGCCGCCGGCACCGTGACCGATGCCCGCGCCGAAGCCGACCGGATCCTCGCCGAAGCCAAAGCGCACGCCGACCGCATGGTCGCCGAAGCCACCGCACACTCCGACCGGATGGTCGATACCGCCACCGCCGAAGCCGAACGCCTCGTCTCCGACGCCAAAGCCGAATACGAGGCGGTCACCGGCCGGGCCCGAGCCGAAGCCGAACGGACCGTCGAAGCCGGCCAGGCCTCCTACGACCGCTCGGTCGCCGACGGACAGGCCGAACAGCGGCGACTGGTGGAAGACACCGAGGTGGTGCGCGCCGCACACGCCGAATCGGCCCGCATCATCGACACCGCGCACGCCGACGCCGACCGCATGCGCGCCGACTGCGACCACTACGTCGACACCAAACTCGCCGAATTCGAGGAAACCCTCGGCGGCGCCCTGCGCACCGTCGGCCGCGGCCGCCAGCAACTGCGCAACGGAGCCGGTGTCCCGGATTACGCCGCCGAGTTCCGGCGGTGAGCTGTGTTTGTTTGCCCCGCCTTCGGCGGGGCGGGGCGGGGCCCTATTGACCCCGGTTCTTCACTCCTACGCTCAGTCGCTGCGCTCCTTCGCTTCGTCGCTCCAGAACCGGGGCGGGCCCCGCCTTTGTGGTGGGCTCCGCCTCCGGCGTCGTTGGTCGGGCCCTTGGTGATCCCAGTTTTTACTCCGGTGATCGCTCCCTCGCTTCAGAACGGGGGCGGGCTGTGTTTGTTGCCCCGCCTGCGGCGGGGCTTGTCGGGGCCCTCGTGGCCGGGTCTTCACTCCGGCGGTCGGTCGTTGGCTCCCTCGCTCTGTCGCTTCGAAACGGGGCGGGCCCCGACCACAGGGGTGGCGTCCGGCGTAGGTGGGGAGGTGTCGACGTGGGCGGCGGTTGTCGGGGGTGGGCTCCCGGCCCTGCGCGGCTCGCACCTCGCGCTCGGAGATTTCACGGCTCTCGGGCTGGTCGACCGGACTCCGGCCGGGCTGCACCACGCGCCTGATGGTCCGACCACCCCGGTCCGGGGTTTATGAGCGGTGGAGGACCGGTCACGGCGACTGCGGGGACTTGCTGCTCGGTTCGTCCGCTCGGTGATCTGCGTGTCCGGAGGGGAGTGGGCGTGGGTGGGTGTGCGGCCGAATACTTCGGTGGTCCGCGGCATCGGCGGTGCGGAGTGCTGCCGGATCGCTACTGCCGTTGCGGGTCTTGTGCGCTCGATCGGCCGTTCGGCTTCTCTGTTCTCCCGCTACCGCGCCGGGCTGAGCGCCGACCAGTGCCTATCGGCCGCCGCCGTCGAGTTTTGCCGGGGTGATCGGTTCACGTACTGTGGTGTGGTTGCTCGCCGATTCCGGCGCAAACCCAACAGCCCGAACCGTCCAGTGGAGTGTTCTTCGATGCCTGCCGATACGACCGCGCGATCGCGTTCCGGTGCGCCACGTGCGCACGGTTCGGGTTTTGTGCTGGATGTCCGCAGCCTCGGTCGCGCCCCGGGATCCATGCGCGAACTGCGGCGGACGGTCACCACGACCGAACCACTCGGGCTCGACCTGATCGGGGTGCCCGTCGGCGCCGAGGTCGAACTGGATCTGCGGTTGCAGTCGGTATCGGAGGGGGTGCTCGTCACCGGGACGCTCGATGCGCCGGTCGCCGGCGAATGCTCCCGCTGTCTCGAACAGTTCACCGATACGGTCCAGCTGTCGCTGACCGAACTGTTCGCCTACCCCGACAGCGCCACCGACCAGACCGCCGCCGCCGACGAGGTCTATCGGATGAGCGACGATCTCATCGACCTGGAACCCCTGGTGGTGGACCAGCTCGGGCTGGAACTGCCGCTGCAGCCGCTGTGTTCCCCGGACTGTCAGGGCCTGTGCCCGGAGTGCGGGGTTCGGATGGCGATTGCGGGTTCCGATCACCGGCATGAGATACTTGATCCCCGCTGGGCCGGGCTGGCGAAATTCGCCCCCGGATCGCCCGGCAGCGGCAGCCCCGACGAGGGTGCGGCCGCCGGAGACCATTCCGATACAGCACGTAACAGTACAGAGGAGAACTAGTCGTGGCCGTTCCCAAGCGCCGGATGTCCCGTTCCAACACCCGGTCGCGGCGCAGCCAGTGGAAGGCCGCCGCTCCCACCCTGATCACCTGCCCGAACCGGGCCTGTGGCCAGAAGACCCCGCCGCATATCGCGTGCCCCTCCTGCGGTACCTACAAGGGCCGCCAGGTCACCTCGGCCGTCTGACCCGCGGTCAACCGTTGACCGCGGGTAAAGACGAATCCGGCGAGCCGAGCGACCACGCGAATCTGCTCGCCGCGCTGGGTGTGCAGGTGCAGCCCGAGTTGCTGCGCCTGGCGCTGACACATCGCTCGTACGCGTACGAGAACGGTGGACTGCCGACCAACGAGCGGCTCGAGTTCCTCGGCGATTCGGTGCTCGGACTGAGCATCACCGAACGGCTCTACCATGAGCACCCGGAGAAATCCGAAGGCGAATTGGCGAAGCTGCGCGCGAGTGTGGTGAACATGCACGCACTGGCCGAGGTCGCGCGGAATCTGGGCGACGGCGGGCTGGGTGTCCATCTGCTGCTCGGTAAGGGCGAGGAACTCACCGGTGGCCGGGACAAGCCCAGCATCCTCGCCGACGGTATGGAGTCACTGCTCGGCGCCGTCCACCTGGAGCACGGGATCGATGTGGCGCGCGAGGTCGTACTGCGACTGTTCGCGGATCTGCTCGAGCGCGGACCCCGGATGGGCGCCGGGCTGGATTTCAAGACCAGCCTGCAGGAGCTGACAGCCGAACGTGGGCTCGGCGTGCCGAGCTACGAGATCACCTCCACCGGCCCCGACCACGACAAGGAATTCACCGCGACCACCGTGATCGCCGGGGAAGCATACGGTCAGGGGATCGGCCGGTCGAAGAAGGAAGCCGAGCAGAAGGCGGCGGGCGCGGCCTACCGCGCGTTGACCGGCGAATCCTGAGGTGCCCGAACTCCCCGAGGTCGAGGTCGTACGCCGCGGCCTGACCGAGCATCTGTGCGGGCGCACCGTCGAATCGGTGACCGTCACCCATCCACGGTCGGTACGCCGGCATGTGGCGGGCGCCGCCGATATGGCGGCCCGGCTGACCGGTTTGTCGGTGGCCGCGGCCGAGCGCCGCGGTAAATACCTGTGGCTCACCTTCGCCGAACCCGACGGCACATCCGCCGATACCGCGCTCGTCGTCCATCTGGGGATGAGCGGGCAGATGCTGGTACAGCCCGCCGATGCGCCGGTGGAGAAGCACGCGCACATCCGGGCGACCCTCGACGACGGCCACGAACTACGGTTCGTCGATCAGCGCACCTTCGGTGGCTGGGTGCTGGCACCGCTGGTGGAGGTCGACGGCGCTCTGCTACCCGATCTGCTGGCCCATATCGCCCGGGATCCGCTGGATCCCCGCTTCGACGACGACCGGGTGGTCGGGGTGTTGCGGACCAAGAACACCGAGATCAAGCGAGTGCTGCTGGATCAGTCGGTGGTCTCCGGTATCGGCAACATCTACGCCGACGAGGCATTGTGGCGGGCGAAACTGCACGGCGGGCGGATCGCCTCGACGCTCACCCGTCCGGTACTGCGGGGTCTGCTCGCCGAGGCGCGAGCGGTGATGACCGACGCACTCGCCGCCGGCGGCACCTCCTTCGACGCCCTGTATGTGAATGTGAACGGCGAATCCGGCTACTTCGAACGGGCGCTGGCGGTCTACGGCCGCGGTGACCGGCCCTGCACACGGTGCGGAGCGGTGATCGTGCGGGAGAAGTTCATGAACCGCTCGTCCTTTTCCTGCCCACGCTGCCAGCCGCCGGCGCGCGGACGCCGCGTCGCCTCCTGAGGAGGCCCTCGCGCGCGGACCGGCCGCGGGTTACGGTGGGCCTCGGCGAGATCATCGATCCGGTCCGTCCGGGAGGCAGGCAGGCCATGCGCAAGCTCACCTACTACGTCGCGGCCACCATCGACGGGTTCATAGCCACCGAGGACGGCTCGGTGGATTTCTTCCCGGTCGGTGGCGATCACGGGCCCGCCATCACGGCGCAGTACCCGGAGACTCTGCCCTCGCGGGTCCGGGAATCGCTGGGCATCGTCAAACGCAACGAGAACTTCGACACCGTGATCATGGGCCGCCGGACCCACGACTTCGGCGTCCGGACCGGTACCGCGAGCCCGTACGCGCATCTGCGGCAGTACGTCGTGTCGACCACGCTCACGGCCCGCCCGGATCCCGCGGTGGAACTGATCCAGACCGATCCGCTGGCCGCGGTGGCCGCGCTCAAGCGGGAGCGGGGCCTCGGTATCTGGTTGTGCGGTGGCGGTGAGCTGGCCCGCGCGCTGCTCCCGGAAATCGATCAGATCTTCCTGAAGTTGTATCCGATCGTGCTGGGCCAGGGGCGGCCGTTGTTCGGTACCGGGCCACAGCTCCCGGATCCGGCGAATTTCCGCGTGATCACCAGCCAGGTTTTCGAGGACGGTGTCGCCTTCGTGAAATACGGCAGGGCGAGGTAGCCGGTGACCCCGGCGGTGGAGCCGGACGAGCCGGAGCAGGCCGGGAAGGCCGCTCCGGATCCGATCGCCGCGCTGCGCGAGATCGGCTTCTGGCTCGAACGCGGCCGGGAGCCGACGCACCGGGTGAAGGCGTACCGGCGGGCCGCCGATATCCTCGCCGGACTCGACGACGCCGCGGCCGAGGGACACCGCCGGGACCACAGCTGGCAGGAACTGTCGGGGATCGGCCCGAAAACCGCCGCCGTGATCGAGGAGGCGTACGCCGGGACGGTGCCGCGCTACCTCGCCGAACTGCGCTCCGCCGCGAAGCCGGTCGGTCCCGAGGGCGTATCGCTGCGCACGAGGCTGCGCGGCGATCTGCACACCCACTCCGACTGGTCCGACGGTGGCAGCCCGATTGCCGAGATGATGGCGTGCGCGGCCGCGCTCGGACACGAGTACTGCGCCCTGACCGACCATTCGCCGCGGCTCACCGTGGCCAACGGGCTTTCCGCGCAACGATTGCGGCGGCAACTGGACGTGGTGGCCGAACTGAACGCGGAACTGGCACCATTTCGGGTCCTGACCGGGATCGAGGTCGATATCCTCGACGACGGTTCGCTCGACCAGGACGCGGATCTGCTCGCCGAACTGGATATCGTCGTCGCCAGCGTGCATTCGCGATTGCGCGACGACGCCGACACCATGACCCGGCGGATGGTGTACGCGGTGGCGAATCCGAATGTCGATGTGCTCGGCCACTGCACCGGGCGGCTCGTCGAGGGCGGGCGCGGCACCCGGCCGGAATCGGAATTCGACCCGCGGATCGTATTCGAGGCCTGCCGCCGCTTCGGCACCGCGGTCGAGATCAACTCGCGGCCCGAGCGCCGGGATCCGCCGTCGCGGCTGATCCGGCTCGCGCTCGAGATGGGTTGTGAGTTCTCGATCGATACCGACGCGCACGCGCCCGGGCAGCTGGACTGGCAGGGGTACGGATGCGTTCGCGCGGTGGCCGCCGGAGTGCCGCCGGAGCGGATCGTCAACACCCGTCCGATGGCCGAACTGCTGGAGTGGACGCGTACACCGGGCGGATGACCAGCGGCGCGTCTGTCGGTGGGCACGGCCATAATGCCCGATATGCGGGAACTCTCACTGCGCGAGCTGAACCGGACGCTGTTGGTGCGTCAGCATCTCGCGGCCCGGACCGGGCAGACACCCTACGAGGTCATCCGGCAGCTGGTGGCGGTGCAGGGGCAGGAACCGAATTGGCCGTATATCGGACTGTGGTCGCGGCTGTCCCGGTTCGAGCACGGTGATCTCGCCGCGCTGCTGCACGACCGGGAACTGGTCCGCTCCACGACTCTCCGGCGCACAGTGCATCTCAGTACCGCGGCGGATTTCCGCTGGCTGCGCCCGACCGTGCAGTCGTATGTGGCGGGCGCGCTGAACACCGCCTACTACCGTGACGAGATCGCCGGGCTCGAACTGTCCGCGCTGGCCACCGCCGGTCGCGAACTGGCATCGGGCCGGTGGAGATCGCGGCGTGAGCTGGGTCTGCTGCTGGCCGACCGGTTTCCGCAGCGGCACACCCGGCGGCTCGCCGAAACCGTGGAGGTACTGGTGCCGATGGCGCACGGTGCCGAAACCGGCGAATGGGGCCGTTGGCGCAACCGGTCGGTGACCGTCGGCCCGGCCGAGGAATGGATCGGGGCGGCGCTGGGCGAGCCGGACCCCGCCACACTGGTCCTGCGTTATCTGGCGGTTTTCGGGCCGGCGACCGTCGCCGATGCCCAGGCATGGTCGGGGCTGTCCCGGCTCGCCGAGGTGTTCGCGACCCTGCGGTCACGGTTACGGACGCTGCGTGGTCCCGGGGGAGTCGAACTGTTCGATATGCCGGACGCCCCGCTGGCCGAGGCCGATCTCGCCGTGCCCGTGCGGTTCCTGCCCGCGTTCGACAACGCGTTGCTGGGCTACAAGGATCGTCGCCGCATCATCGCCGAGGACGATCGCCGGCGCATCGCGGCCGAGGGCTCGGCCGGCGTCCCGGTATACCTTGTCGACGGTTTCGCGCACGGCAGGTGGTCGCTGGACGGCCCGGATATCCGTATCCGGCCGTGGTATCCGCTGCGACCGGATACCCACGCCGAACTCGCGGCCGAGGCGCGGCGGCTGCTCGAATTCGCCGGTGCCGGTGCCGGCGGTGGGCTGGTCGTCGAATGAGACGATGAGCCGGTCCCACCATCGGTGACCGGGTGGTGAACGTCGGCCGAACAGTTCCCGCGTCCCGCCGGTTTCGCGGTGCTGTATCCAAAGATGGTGTGAGCTGTTTCGATTCGGGGGATTGGTGATCACTGGTGCGCGAACTGCTGCTCGATCTCGTTCTCCCGCTCGCGGGTATCGCGATACCGGTGGGTGCGTTCGTGTGGGAGTTCGTCTTCGTCGGCCGGAAACGACTCGGCTGGCGGGTGCAGATGGACACGCCGGTCACCGGCGAGGCCGAGTCCGGGCACGCGGGCGCGCTGCGGCAGCTCCGGCAGACCGTCGAGGGGACCGAACGCAACCTCAAGGATCTGTCGGTGGTGCTCGTGCGGATCGAGAACAACGGTGCCACCGCCATCGATGCCGCCGACTATGTGACCGCGCAGCACAATCGAGCCGGTCTACATCTACAGTTCCCGGGCCGCAAGGTGATCGGACTGGCGGTCACCGAACTCAGCAATCAGGGGCTGGCCGTCTGTTTCGAACCGGATTCGGGGTTCGGGCATCGGCAACTCGACCACGGCGACGGCGTGATCGATCTGCCCAAGGTCCCGCTGAACCGCAACGACCACTACAAAATCCTCGCCGCCCTGGAACGCACAACCGGGACCGATCCGTATCCCGACCCGATCATGCAGGGTGTGGTGACCGGCGGCGGGATCGCCAAAACCAAAGGCCGGACCGGGGTTTCGCTGCTGATGGTGGCGCTCACCGGATTCCTCGTCCTGGTCATCGCGACGATGACAGTGCTCGATATCGCCGAGCCCGAACCCGCGCCCCTGGGCTGTGCGACCGGTGAACTGACCGTCGTGGGCTCCACCGCGTTCGAACCCGTGATCCGCGAGGCGGCCCGTCTCTACGAGCAGACCTGCCCCGGCGCCCGGTTCGATTTCGGGTTCGAAGGCAGTGAGCGCGGTATGGCCCGGCTCGAGGACGAAGCCGGCGGGGCCGGCCGCCTGCTGGCGATCGGTGACGCACCCAAGGGGGCGGACTATCCGGCTCTGGTGCAGCGGCCGCTGGCGGTATCAGTGTTCTCGGTGGTGGTGCATCCGGGCACGGGGGTGCGGGATCTGACGGCCGGGCAGATCCGCGATCTGTTCCAGGGGCGGGTGTCGAACTGGCGGGAGGTCGGCGGGGCCGATCAACCGGTACGGATCGTCAACCGCTATCCCGGTTCGGGCTCCCGCGCGACCTTCGAAACCCGCCTGCTCGATTCCACGCAACCGCCGGAACCCGGGCTGACCTGCCGCGAACTGCGCCGGGACGCAGCGCCCGGACGCTGCCAGACGCTCTACACCGACGATATGCTCGCCGAGGTCGCCGCCACCGCCGGCGCGATCGGCTACAGCGAATCCGCCGATGCCGCCGACGCTCCCGGGGTGGGCGAAGTGCTGATCGACGGCCGGCCCGCCACCCGGGTGGAGGTGACCGAGCACGGTTATCCGTTCTGGGGAGTGGAGTACGCGTTCGGTCACGGTGATTTCGCGCCGGGTTCGCTGGGGGCCGGTTTCCTGCGGTTCCTGCTGGATGAGGCCGGTCGGGATGTCATCCGGTCCAACGGCAACCTACCGTGCGCCGAACTCGCGGACCCGGCACAGTGCCGGCCCCGCAGCTGACGTCGCCTCCGCGGCTCGCGCCCGAGGTGCTGCCGCGGCTCGCATTACCGGCGCCGTTTCCGCGGCGGTGCGCGGACGTACCGGCGCCGGCCGAGGACGGGTGCCCGGTGCCACGAGCGTGGATGGCAGGATCGCGACCATGGTTGATGACAGCACGACGGCACCTGCTACGACAGCGGGCGGTCCGGCTACCGCGGCGGAAGCCGGGCCGACCACCCTGTGGGTGGAGCGTACGGGGACGCGCCGCTACACCGGTCACAGTTCGCGCGGCGCCGAGGTGTTGATCGGTTCCGACGGTGTGCCGGGTGTGTTCACCCCGGGGGAGCTGCTGAAGATCGCGTTGGCGGCCTGTTCGGGGATGAGTTCGGACCTCCCGCTGTCGCGGCGGCTCGGCGACGACTACGACGCCACCATCCGGGTCTCCGGTGCCGCCGACCGGGAGAACGAGGTGTACCCGCAACTCGACGAGGTCTTCGAGCTCGATATGAGCGAACTGGATCCGGCGGCCCGGGATCGGCTGCTGGTGACGGTGCAGCGGGCCATCGACAAGGTCTGCACGGTCGGCCGGACGCTGAAGGCCGGCAGCAAGGTGACCCTGTCTTTCGATATCGATACGGTCGACTGAATCATGGCGGCGGTAGACGGGACCGGCCCGGTCCGGTTGAGTGCCTGGGTGCACGGGTTTGTGCAGGGTGTGGGTTTCCGGTGGTGGACGCGGGCGCGGGCGCTGGAGCTCGGGCTCACCGGGCATGCAACCAATGCCGCCGACGGCCGGGTGCACGTGGTGGCCGAGGGGCCACGGTCGGCGGCCGAACGGCTGCTGGCGCTGCTGCGTTCGGGGGATACGCCGGGCCGGGTCGACCTGGTGGTGGAGGCCTGGGAGCCGGCGCGGGGCGGGCTACGGGGTTTCGCCGAGCGGTAGGTACTGCGCGTCGACCGGGCACCGCGAAAGGGTTGACATTACACAATGGAAGGTACACGCTGATGGGTATTCCATTGTGGAGTGTGGTCTGACCTGTAAGGGGAGCGGTAATGGAGATCACGAAGGGCACCCGGGCCTCGGACGCGGAACGCGACCGGATCGTGCACGACCTGAGCCGGCATCTCGGTGACGGCCGGATCGACCTCACCGAGTACGACCAGCGAGTCGCGCAGGTGTACCGGACCACGACCCGCGAGGAACTCTCCGATGTACTCGCCGACCTGCCCGCCCCGGCAACGGCACGGTCGGCGCAACCGCGTTCGCGCTTCCCGATCTGGCAGCGGATCGAAGCGAGCGCGTGGCTCACCGTCAGTGTGCTGGTCCTGGTCATCTGGGCCGCCATCTCGCTGAGTGTCGGTGAGTTCACCTATTTCTGGCCGGTATGGGTCATCGGACCGTGGGGTGCGGTGCTGGCAGTACGGGCGGCAACCGGTATCGAAGGCGGCCACCGCCATCGCCGGAAGATATAACGCCCGGTAGCCTCGGTGACGTCCGGCCGGTGCGCATGCCCGGCCGCGGTGGCCGGTATACCCGGCAATCGATCGGCCACGGCCGGTGCGCCGGACGGTGACCCGGTGCCACGGGCCGATAGCATGGCTGATCGGCCTGGGTGAGGCGGACAAGTCACGGAGGCGGAAAGGGTCGTCGGCGTTGCACCTGAAAAGCTTGACGTTGAAAGGGTTCAAATCCTTCGCGTCCGCGACGACCCTGCGGTTCGAACCCGGCATCACCTGTGTCGTGGGGCCGAACGGATCCGGTAAATCCAATGTTGTCGACGCGCTCACCTGGGTGATGGGGGAGCAGGGGGCCAAAGCGCTACGCGGCGGCAAGATGCAGGACGTCATCTTCGCCGGTACCTCCGGCCGGGCACCGCTGGGCCGGGCCGAGGTAACGCTGACCATCGACAATTCCGACGGCGCGCTGCCCATCGACTACGCCGAGGTCTCGATCACCCGCCGGATGTTCCGCGACGGCGCCGGCGAATACGAGATCAACGGCAACACATGCCGGTTGATGGATGTGCAGGAACTGCTCAGCGACTCCGGTATCGGCCGGGAAATGCACGTCATCGTCGGCCAGGGTCAGCTCTCGGCCATTCTCGAATCGCGTCCCGAGGACCGGCGCGCCTTCATCGAAGAAGCCGCCGGGGTGCTCAAACACCGCAAGCGCAAGGAAAAAGCGGTTCGCAAACTCGATGCGATGCAGGCCAACCTGGCCCGGCTCACCGATCTCACCACCGAACTCCGCCGCCAGCTCAAACCTCTGGGCCGGCAGGCCGAGGTGGCGCGCCGGGCGCAGACAGTGCAGGCGGATCTGCGCGACGCCCGGTTGCGGCTGGCCGCCGACGATCTGGTCACCCGGCGCACCGAGCTGGCCGGCCAGCAGAGCAAAGAGGCGTACGCGCGGGAACAGCAGATCACCGTGCAGAGCGAACTCGACGCCGCCAATGCCGCGCTCGCCCAGCAGGAATACCAGCTCTCGCAGCTCACGCCCGGTGCCGAGGCGGCGGGGCAGCTGTGGTTCCAGCTGTCCGCGCTGTCCGAACGGGTCAACGCGACGATCCGGATCGCCGGTGACCGTGCCCGTCATCTGGATACCTCCGCACCGGCGAACACCGGCCGCGACCCCGATCAACTCGAAGCCGAAGCCGACCGGGTGGAGGCCGAGGAAGCCGAACTGCGCGAAGCCGTCGAGATGGCCACCGAAACGCTGGAGGCGGCGCGGGACAGTCTGGCCGATCGCGAACACGCGGCCAAGGCCGCCGAACAGGCGCATCTGGCCGCGGTGCGCGCCATCGCCGACCGGCGCGAAGGGCTGGTCCGGTTGTCCGGGCAGGTCGAGAATCTGCGCACGCGCACCCAATCGATGGACGCCGAGATCGTGCGGTTGTCCACCGCGATCGCGGAGGCCCGGGCCCGGGGTACCGCCGCGCGGACCGAATTCGACACGGTCCAGGACGAACTGGCCGAACTGGACGCCGGGGAAGCCGGACTCGACGCCCAGCACGAACATGCCGTGGAAGCCCTCGAACTGGCCGACACCAGAGTCACCGAACTGCGCGCCGAGGACCGGGAGGCAGGTCGGCTGGTGGCCTCGCTGACCGCCCGGATCGAGGCGCTCGGGATGAACCTGGCCAGCCGCGACGGTGCGGCCTGGCTCACCGAGAACCATCCGGCCGGACTGCTGGGGCCGCTGTCCGGACAACTGCGTGTGCACAACGGTTTCGAATCCGCGGTGGCCGCGGTGCTCGGCCCGGTGGCCGAGGCTGTCGTGGCCGATACCGGTGAGACGGCCCTCAGTGCCCTGCGGGCGCTCGGGAAGGCCGACGGTGGCCGGGCCGCGCTGGTTTACGAGGGACCGGGACAGCAGCAGCCCGAGACCGACCGGGAGCTGCCCGGATCCGCCCGGTGGTTGCTCGATGTGCTGGACTGCCCCGAGCCGGTCCGCGCCGCGGTGGTGGCGCTGACCGATCGCGTCGCGGTGGTCGACGATCTGGATACGGCCTCCACGCTGCTCGGCGAGCGGCCGGAACTGCGGGTCGTCACCCGCGACGGTGATCTGGCCGGGACCGGATGGCTGGTCGGCGGTTCGGACCGATCGCCGAGCCGGTTGGAGATCCAGGCCGGTATCGACGCCGCCGAGGCCGAGCTGGTCGCCGCCCGCCGCAAGGCCGAGGAACTGGAAGCGAGTCTGGCCGGGGCACTGGCGGAACAGACCGACCGGAAAGAAGCCGTCGACCACACGCTGCTCTCCCTGCACGAATCCGATCAGGCTCTCAACGCGGTCTACGAACGGCTCGGCCGGCTGGGCTCGGCGGTCCGGGCGGCCGATGCCGAATCGGAGCGGCTGACCGGTCAGCGCGCCGATGCCGAGACCGCGCACGAAAAAGCGGTCACCGATCTGGCCGAACTCGAGGACCGGCTCCGGCACGCGGAGCGGGAACAGGACGAATCCGACGGCGATACCGCGGGTGCCGCCGGGACCGAGGCCGCCGCACTGGCCCGGGAGGAGGCCGCCGCCGCACTCGCCGAGGCCCGGGCCATGGAGGTCGAGGCCCGGCTAGCGGTGCGTACGGCCGAGGAACGCGCCGAATCGGTCCGCGGTAAGGCGGAATCGCTGCGCCGCGCCGCGCGGGCCGAACGCGAGGCGCGCGCCCGGGCCGAACGCGCACAGGCCGCGCGCAGGCAGGCCGCCCGGGTCGCCGCCGCGGTCGCCGAGTCCGGTGCGGATCTGGCCGCCGAACTCGAGAAGGTGGTGGCGGCCGCCGCCGGCCGTCGCGACGAACTGGTCCGGCGGCGCACCGAATGCGCCGGTCAGGTGGACCGGATCAAAGAACGGGTGCGGGCGCTGAGCGCCCAGCTCGGACAGCTCACCGACGCGGTGCATCGCGACGAGGTCGCCAAAGCGCAGGCGGCGCTGCGGATCGAACAGCTGGAAGCGACCATCGCCGAACAGTTCGGTATCGCACTCGACGATCTGATCGCCGAATACGGTCCCCAGGCCGCGCTACCGCCCAGCGAGCTCGAGCTGCGCGAGTACGAGCAGGCGAAAGAGCGGGGTGAGCAGGTCACCGCGCCCGCGCCGATGCCGTTCGACCGCGCCTCCCAGGAGCGCCGCGCCAAACGTGCCGAGAAGGATCTGGCCACCCTCGGCAAGGTCAACCCGCTGGCGCTGGAGGAGTTCGCGGCACTCGAGGAGCGCTACAACTTCCTGGCCACACAGCTCGA
Source organism: Nocardia sp. NPDC001965 (assembly GCF_053594175.1). Taxonomy (NCBI): domain Bacteria; kingdom Bacillati; phylum Actinomycetota; class Actinomycetes; order Mycobacteriales; family Nocardiaceae; genus Nocardia; species Nocardia sp. NPDC001965. Next base: position 77,053 of record NZ_JBSFDZ010000012.1, on the reverse strand, counting down.
GGACGTCAAGAAGGCTCGCCAGGACCTGCTGGACGTGGTCGCCGAGGTCGACTCCCGGATCCTGCAGGTGTTCACCGACGCCTACGCCGACGTGGAACGCGAGTTCGTCCAGGTCTTCGCGGCCCTGTTCCCCGGCGGCGACGGCCGGCTGCTGCTGACCGATCCCACCGATATGCTCACCACCGGTATCGAAGTGGAGGCCCGGCCGCCCGGTAAGAAGGTGAAGCGGCTGTCGCTGCTCTCCGGTGGCGAGAAATCGCTGACCGCGGTGGCGTTGCTGGTCGCCATCTTCCGTGCTCGTCCTTCGCCCTTCTATGTCATGGACGAGGTGGAGGCGGCGCTCGACGACACCAATCTGCGCCGGCTCATCGGGCTGTTCGAGCAGTTGCGGGAGAAGAGTCAGCTGATCGTCATCACCCACCAGAAGCCGACGATGGAGATCGCCGACGCGCTCTACGGCGTGAGTATGCGCGGTGACGGCATCACCCAGGTCATATCGCAGCGTCTACGGGGGCAGGATCTCGCGGCGGCCGGTAGTACGGCGGAGTGATCCGCCACCCGGAGACCGCCGGGTGGCGCCGCGGTCCCGCCCGCGCTCAGAGCAGATCGCTGACGTCGTCGGGTACGTCGACCGCGTATTTTCGGAGGATCTCCATCGCTATCACTTCCAGGGCATTCTCATGGGTCGCCGCCAGCACCACCGGCGCGGCGACACCGTCCTCGTGCGCGTGTAACCAGCGCACCGCCACGACACACCATCTGTCCCCCGGCTGGAGCCCGGGGAAGTTGTTCTCCGGACGCGGCGTGCTCAGATCGTTTCCGATCGACGCCTGATGTTCGAGGAACTCTGCTGTGACGACCGTGCACACGGTGTGGCTGCCCAGATCCTCCGGGCCGGTGCTGCAGCAGCCGTCCCGGTAGAAGCCGGTCAGAGGATCGGTACCGCACTCTTGTAGCGGACCCCCAAGCACGTTTCGATCGGTCACATCGCCGATCCTATTGGCCTGTAGCGAGAAGTTCCGCAGGACAAGAAATCTCACCGGCCGTGTTCGCGGGGGCTGTGCTGGGGGTGTACCGGAGGACCGGGACGGCCGGGACCGTTCGCCGCGCGGCCCCGGGCCGGGTGACCTGCGGTCCACGCACGCTCTGCAAGGATGGGCGGCGTGAGTGCGCAAGCCTGGATTCTGATCGCAGTGATCGCCGCCGTTCTGCTGGTGGCGCTCGTGGCCGGTTTCGTCCGGTACAAGCGCGGCCGGGTGTCGCTGACGGCACCGGCGGAGAAAGACGAGCTGACCGACCGCTCGGGTGGGTATCGGGCGGCGGGTGGATTCACCTTCAGCCAGGGCGGCCAGGGTGCGACGGCCGCCCCCGCGCCGCCGGGACCGAGCCCTGTCGAATCACCGGCTCCGAGTCCCACTGAGCGGACCGATGTGGAGGGGCAGCCGCATATCGGTGACGATGCCGCGGTCCCCCGCGACGCGCCGCGTCGCGGAATCACCGACGTACCGCTGCCCGAAGCCGATACCGTCGACACCGACACCGCCGCCGCGGAGTCCGCGACGGCCGGCACCGCCTCGCCCGATGCGGCGCAGACCCCGGCACCCGAGACGACCACCCCGGCCGAGGCTGCGGCGACCGATCCCACCGCAGCGGCGGCAGACACCGAGACCGATGCCGCTTCCCCGGCCTTCGAGGCGAGCGCACCTGCCGAGGCGGACGCCGAAGCTCCGGTGGTCGCCCCCGATACCGCCGCCGGAGCCCATCTGGTCCCCGAGGTCGAGGAGATCGCACCGACCTCGGGCCGGCTGACCCGGTTGCGCGGCCGGTTGTCCCGATCCCAGAACGCGGTCGGCAAGAGCCTGCTGGGCCTGCTCGGCGGCGGCGACCTGGACGAGGATTCCTGGGAAGAGGTCGAGGACACCCTCGTCCTGGCCGATATCGGTACCGCGGTCACCACCGTCATCGTGGAACGGCTGCGTGAGGAGATGGCCGCGCGCAGTGTCCGCAGCGCCGAGGACGCGCGAGCGATCCTGCGTGAGGTGCTGATCGAATCGCTGCGCCCGGAGCTGAACCGCTCGGTGCGCGCACTGCCGCACGCCGACCATCCGTCGATCCTGCTGGTGGTCGGAGTGAACGGCACCGGCAAGACGACCACCACCGGAAAGCTCGCGCGGGTACTGGTGGCCGACGGCCGCCGCGTGCTGCTCGGCGCCGCGGACACCTTCCGGGCCGCCGCGGCCGACCAGTTGCAGACCTGGGGCGAACGGGTCGGCGCGGAGACCGTGCGCGGGCGTGAGGGCGCCGATCCGGCCGCCGTCGCGTTCGACGCCGTTTCCAGCGGTATCGACGCCGGAGTCGATGTGGTGCTGATCGATACCGCGGGCCGGCTGCACACCAAGACCGGGCTCATGGACGAGCTCGGCAAGGTCAAACGAGTGGTCGAGAAGAAGGCCTCGGTGGACGAGGTGCTGCTCGTCCTCGACGCGACCGTGGGCCAGAACGGTCTCGCCCAGGCCCGTATCTTCGCCGAGGTCGTCGATATCAGCGGTGTGGTGCTCACGAAACTCGACGGCACCGCCAAGGGCGGAATCGTCTTCCAGATCCAGCACGAGCTGGGCGTGCCGGTGAAACTGGTGGGTCTGGGCGAGGGTGCCGACGATCTGGCCCCGTTCGAACCGTCGGCCTTCGTGGACGCGCTCCTCGGCTAGATCCGCGCAGCTCCGGCGTGTCGCACAGATCACCCGGAAACCTCTGCTCAGCCTCGGCAACACGCTCGAAACATTGCCGCGCGATCCATTCACCTAGGTGAAACACCTGGGCGTCACGGATGAAACACCGAATGAGGACCCTTCAGTAGCGGGCCCGATGTCGCGCGAGCGGCGGGCCAGAGGATGAGGGAGGAAACTGGTGGAAACCGTGATCGGCGCGCCCAACGCCGGCGACACCGCTTGGATATTGACGAGCGCGGCGCTCGTCCTGTTGATGACACCCGGGCTGGCGTTCTTCTACGGCGGCATGGTCCGCGGGAAGAACGTCCTCAACATGATCATGATGAGCATCAGCGCGATGGCTGTCGTCACCGTGCTCTGGGTCCTGTACGGCTTCTCGGTCGCCTTCGGCACCGACAAAGGCGGACTGGTCGGGGATCCCGGGCAGTTCTTCGGCCTGAGGACCCTGATCGCCGGATTCGGCGACGATTCGCCGGGCGTACCTCTCATCGGGACCCTGCCGGCGACCGTTTTCGTCGCGTTCCAGGCGATGTTCGCGATCATCACCGTCGCGCTGATCTCCGGCGCGGTGGCCGACCGCCTGAAGTTCACCGCCTGGCTGGTGTTCAGCGCCATCTGGGCGACCGTCGTGTACTTCCCGGTCGCGCACTGGGTGTGGGGCGGTGGCTGGATCATGGAGAAGGTCGAGGCCATCGACTTCGCCGGTGGTACCGCCGTCCACATCAACTCCGGTGCCGCCGCGCTCGCGCTGGCCATTGTGGTGGGTAAGCGCGCGGGCTGGCCGAAAACCCCCTTCCGCCCACATAACCTGCCGTTCGTCATGCTGGGTGCCGCCCTGCTGTGGTTCGGCTGGTTCGGCTTCAACGCCGGTTCGGCCGCCGCGGCCGACGGCGTCGCCGGTGCCACCTTCATCACCACACTGGTCGCCACCGCCGCGGCGATGATCGCCTGGCTGGTGGTCGAGAAGGTCCGCGACGGCAAACCCACCTCACTGGGTGCCGCCTCCGGTATCGTCGCCGGTCTGGTCGCCATCACCCCCTCCTGTTCCTCGGTGAACGTGCTGGGTGCCCTGGCCATAGGCGCCATCGCGGGCGCGGTCTGCGCCCTGGCGGTGAGCCTGAAGTTCAAACTCGGTTACGACGATTCGCTCGACGTCGTGGGAATCCACATGGTCGGCGGTATCCTCGGCACGGTGCTGATCGGCTTGTTCGCCGCGCCCGAGGCGCCCGCCGGTGCCGAAGGCCTGTTCTACGGCGGAGATCTCGAACTGCTGGGCCGCCAGACCCTCGGCGCAGTCGCTGTTCTCGTGTACTCCTTCGTGATCGCGCTGGTGATCGCATACGCGATCAAGTTCACGATCGGCCTGCGCGCCGACGCCGAAGCGGAATCCAACGGGATGGACGATTCCGAGCACGCGGAGACGGCATACGATTTCGCTGCACTGGGTGGAACCGCTCGTTCGGCCGGCAAGGAGGCATGAACCCCATGAAACTGATCACCGCAATCGTCAAACCGTTCACGCTCGAAGACGTCAAAACCGGCCTGGAGCAGGCGGGCGTATTCGGTATGACCGTGAGCGAGGTCCAGGGCTACGGACGGCAGAAAGGCCACACCGAGGTCTACCGCGGTGCGGAGTACTCGGTCGATTTCGTGCCGAAGGTGCGGGTCGAGGTCGTGGTCGACGACGCCACCGTGGACCGGGTCGTGGATCTGATCGTCGAGGCGTCGCGCACCGGCAAGATCGGTGACGGCAAGGTCTGGGTGACCCCGGTCGAGACGATCGTCCGGGTCCGGACCGGGGAACGCGGCACCGACGCGCTATAGACCCCGGCGCGCGGCGAGCGCGACAGCGGGTGCACAACGATGACGCGGCCCCGCTCCCACCGGTTACCGGTCGGGGCGGGGTCGCCTGCGTGAACGGGTGGTGGTTTCGTTGGGAGACAACCGGCAGGAACGAGAGCCCGGGCGGGCCGGCGGTAAGCGGCCCGGTACACCGGCCGCCCTGTCGCACGGCGCCGCGGATCTGGTCCGGGCGCGAGACCAACTGCTGGGCGGAGGTGCGCCCCGGCATCCCCGGCTGGACGCCGAATCACTGCGCGCGGCACTGGTGGATCTGTACGAGCTGTGGCTCACCAGCAAGGGCGCCGAAGTCGGGATCACTCCGGACAGCGGTTTGGCGATCATGGCTGTCGGCGGGCTCGGCCGTCGTGAGATGCTGCCGTACTCCGATCTGGATCTGGTACTGCTGCACGAGGACATGGACCCGCAGCGGGTCGCCGAGATAGCCGATCGGCTCTGGTATCCGCTGTGGGATGCCCACATCAAACTCGACCACAGTGTGCGGACGGTTCCCCATGCGCTGAAAGTGGCCGCCGACGATCTGGTGGCCGCACTCGGCATGCTCGACGCCCGCCACATTGTCGGCAATTCCGATCTCAGCGACCGGGTCGTCGCCGGAATCCGGAAGGATTGGCGCAGCGGGATCCGGGGCCGTTTCGACGAACTGGTCACCGGTGTCCGGGCCCGGTGGGAACGCAGCGGTCAGGTCGCTCATCGCAGTGAACCGGATCTGAAGAACGGTCGTGGGGGACTACGCGATATCCAGCTACTGGACGCGCTCGCCATCGCTCAACTCACCGACGCCATGCCCGGGCTCGGCCCGGACGCGCCCGGCGGCGGTCTGGACCAGGCCCATCGGCGGCTGCTCGATGTGCGCACCGAACTGCACCGGGTGGCGGGCCGGGCTCGCGACCAGTTGCGTGCTCAGGACGCCGACGAAATCGGGGCCGCGCTGCGGATCGGCGACCGTTTCGATCTGGCCCGCACTCTCAGCGACGCGGCTCGCACCGTCGGGTATTCGGTGGATGTGGGTCTGCGCACCGCGGGTAACGCGCTGCCGCGCCGCGGCCTGGCCCGGCTGCGCCGGATGCCGGTGCGGCGGCCGCTGGACGAGGGCGTGGTCGAGCACGCCGGAGAAGTGGTGCTGGCCAGGGACGCCCGGCCCCAGCGCGACCCCGGGCTGGTGCTGCGGGTCGCCGCAGCCTCCGCCCAGACCGGGTTGCCCATGTCGGCGACGACCCTGAACCGGTTGTCCGAGGACGCACCGGAACTCCGCGAACCGTGGCCCAAGGACGCGCTGAACGATCTGCTGGTGCTGCTCGGCGCCGGTCGCGGGGTGATCGACGCGATCGAGGCATTGGACCGGACCGGTTTGTGGGGCAGGCTGCTTCCGGAATGGGGTGCGGTCCGCGATCTGCCACCGCGCGATGCCGTGCACGTGTGGACAGTGGACCGCCACTCCGTGGAGACGGTCGCCTACGCCGGTGCGCTGAGTACCCGGGTGGCCCGGCCGGATCTACTGGCACTCGGTGCGCTGCTGCACGATATCGGCAAGGGCCGGGTCGAGGACCACTGCGCGGTGGGCGCCGATCTGGCGACCCATATCGGCCGCCGCCTGGGTCTGTGGCCGTCGGATGTCGAAGTGCTCAGCGCCATGGTGCGCCACCATCTGTTGTTGCCGGATGTCGCGACGCACCGGGACATCGACGACCCCGATACGGTGCAGTACGTCGTCGCCGCGCTGGACAACGATCCGCGGCGGCTCGAACTGTTGCACGCGCTGGCCGAGGCGGATTCGCTGGCCACCGGCCCCGGCGTATGGGGGGACTGGAAGTCCACGCTGATCGGCGAACTGGTCCGGCGCTGCCGCACCGTGATGGCAGGCGAGGAACTGCCCGAACCCGAACCCATTCCCGACGCACTGCTGGTCCGGGCCGCCCTCGGCGGTGTACACGTCGAATTGGTGCCGGGGGAGGGCAAATACACCCATAACGTCACCGTGATCGCCCCGGACAGCCCGGGACTGCTGTCGAACACCGCGGGAGTACTGGCGTTGCATTCGCTGCGAGTGCTGTCGGCGTCGGTCGGCGGGGTGGGGGAATCGGCGGTCAACACCTTCGTGGTCACACCGACATTCGGCGGTCCACCGGACGCGGGCCTGCTGCGGCAGGAAATCAAACGGGCCGCCGCCGGGGAGCTGGATGTCCGGGCGGCCCTGGACGCACGGGAGCGGGATACGCTCGGCGCCGCGCGATATGCCCAGGCCGAGCCGCGCTTGCTGTGGTCGGAGACCGCGGTTCCCGGACAGCTGATCCTGCAGTTGCGAGCCGAGGACCGGATCGGCCTGCTCTGCCGGCTGGCCGCGGTGCTGGCGACCGCGGGCGCCGACGTGCGGTGGGCGAAGGTCGTGACGATGGGGTCGTTCGTGGTGGACGTGTTCTGTGTCGACCTGGGCACGGAATCGGGCCCCGACCGGCGCACGGATATCGAATCGGCGATCCTGGCGGTGGTTCCGCGACCGGCTCCGCGCAAACCCCCGGAGGCGGAGCAGAACTAGCGTTCGAGACGAAGGTCACCGTTGCGCGTCGATTGCTCACCGTTTGCCAACAGGTCGGCGGTAGCGCGGGATCGGGCCCCTAACATTCGGGTGGTCAGCTGTCGCGCTCATGAGGGGAGCAGGTCGGTGGCAATCCAAGTGGTGACCTCGTCGATCATGACCAGCGATATGACACCGCACATCGCCCGATGTGTAGGTGACGCCTACTGGGTGGTGTCCTGGTTGCCGGGGCGCACACTCACCGAACCCCAGGCAATGGCCGCGATGAACGTGGCCGCCGCCGTGGCGACCAACGGGCTACCGCCCGACGACGATTGGTCGCGGCTGGACACACTTTCCCGCGAACTCGGCCTGACGGGCCGCGAGGCGGCCTATCTGGTAGCCGTGGAACAGCACGACTACCGCCACGGGTTCTCCGGGGCCGACGGCGCCGCCTCCGGCGTCGCGGGTGCGGAGTCGTACTGAAGGCTGTGTCTACTGCGGGGCCTGCGGCGCCGCGGGCGGGGCCCTATTAACCCCGGTTCTTCACTCCGCCGCTCAGTCGCTGCGCTCCTTCGCTCTGTCGCTCCAGAACCGGGGCGGGCCCCGCTGTGTTGTTGGCTCTGTCTCCGGCGGGGCTGTCGGGGCCCTCGTGGCCCGGTTCTTCACTCCGGCGTTCAGTTGCTGCGCTCTTTCGCTCTTTCGCTCTGTCGCTCCAGAACCGGGGTGGGCCTCGACTGTGGTCGATGGCGTTCCGGTGGGCGGGAAGCGTTCGTGTGCACCGGATGCCGGGGCGGGTCCGCAACTGTACTGCTCAGCGGTCCGGTCGTGTTGCGGGCCCTGCCGGGCCGGTGCACGGTCTCGGCGGAGCTCCGCTGACGGATAACCCGGGCGGCCCGGCAAGGTCGGTCGCGCGGTCTGTGGTGGTGGGTCGTCGTTCGCCCGGCCGGGTGCCGCGCGGGTAGACGGGGTATTTCGTGGTGCGGCTGGGGACGGGCCGGGAGTTCCGGGCGAGAAGTGTGACGTCGATCGCCGAAGACGTGGGCGATCTGTTCGGTGCGGCCCGAGTCCCCGACGGGCAGCCCGCTACTCTGGGACGCCCGTTACCCTGGGACTCAGCGACGTCACTCGAGATCAGGAGCGCACCAGGTGTTCGAATCCCTATCCGACCGGTTGACCGGTGCCCTGAAGGACCTTCGCGGTAAGGGACGTCTGTCGCCGGCCGATATCGACGCCACCTGCCGGGAGATCCGCCTGGCGCTGCTGGAGGCCGATGTCGCGCTGCCCGTGGTGCGCGGTTTCATCGCCCGGATCAAGGAACGGGCCAAGGGCGCGGAGGTCTCCGCCGCGCTGAACCCCGCCCAGCAGGTCGTCAAGATCGTCAACGAGGAACTCGTCGGGATCCTCGGTGGGGAGACCCGGCGGCTGACGCTGGCGAAAACCCCGCCGACGGTGATCATGCTCGCCGGTCTGCAGGGCGCCGGTAAGACCACACTCGCCGGAAAGCTCGCCAAATGGCTGCGCGATCAGGGACATCAGCCGCTGCTGGTGGCCTGCGATCTGCAGCGCCCCGGTGCGGTGACCCAGCTGCAGGTGGTCGGTGAACGCGCCGGGGTACCGGTGTTCGCACCACATCCCGGCACGTCGATCGGTGGTGGCGAGAACGCGCTCGGTATCACCGCGGCCGATCCGGTCGCGGTGGCCGAATCCGGTGTCGCCGAGGCGCGGGCCAAACAGTACGACGTCGTGATCGTCGACACCGCCGGTCGGCTCGGTATCGATGCCGAACTCATGGCGCAGGCGGCCGGTATCCGCGACGCGGTGAAACCCGACGAGACCCTGTTCGTGCTCGATGCCATGATCGGCCAGGACGCGGTCTCCACCGCCGAGGCGTTCCGCGACGGTGTCGGCTTCACCGGTGTGGTGCTCACCAAGCTCGACGGTGACGCCCGCGGTGGTGCGGCGCTGAGCGTGCGCAATGTCACCGGCGCCCCGATCATGTTCGCGTCCACGGGCGAGAAGCTCGAGGATTTCGATGTCTTCCATCCCGACCGGATGGCCAGCCGCATCCTCGGTATGGGCGATGTGCTCACCCTCATCGAACAGGCCGAACAGGTCTACGACGCGCAGCAGGCCGAGGAAGCGGCGCGCAAGATCGGCAGCGGTGAGCTGACCCTCGAGGATTTCCTCGACCAGATGCTGGCCATCCGCAAGATGGGTCCGATCGGGAATCTGCTCGGGATGCTGCCGGGCGCCGGTCAGATGAAGGACGCGCTCGCCCAGGTCGACGATAAGCAACTGGACCGGGTGCAGGCGATCATCCGCGGTATGACCCCCGCCGAGCGGGACAATCCGAAGATCATCAACGCGTCCCGCCGATTGCGTATCGCCAACGGTTCGGGCGTCCAGGTCTCCGATGTCAACCAGCTGGTCGACCGGTTCTTCGAGGCCCGCAAGATGATGACGATGATGGGCCGGCAGATGGGGATGCCCGGCGCCAATCGCCGGAACAAGAAACAGAAGGGCAAGAAGGGCAAGAAGGGCGGTCGCGGACCCACCCAGCCGAAGATGCGCGGTGGCTTCCCCGGGATGCCGGGCCTGCCCGGTGGAATGCCGGGCGGCGGCGGGATGCCCGATCTGTCGAATATGCCGCCCGGTCTCGATCAGTTGCCGCCGGGGCTCGAAGGCTTCGATATCTCCAAGTTCAAGTTCCCGGAGAAGTAACCCGGCCGGTTTTCCCGGCGCGGGCGCGGGTATCGGCCGGCGGGCCCGGATCGCGCGGAGCTGCCCGGGCGGTCGGCCGGTGTTGCCGGTCCGACGCTGGTCGGCGCCCACCCGGGCGGTGCCGGGTGGTCCCGCGCCGGTCGGTCGTCCATCACGCCGCCCGAAAGCAACCGGGCGCCGACCTCCCCGGCGTGATGGGGAGGTCGGCGCCCGGATTCGTCGGGTACCCGCCCGGTCAGCGCTTACGTCGGCGCCGCACGAACACGACCGTGACCACGCCGAGCAGGAGAACGACGGCGATCATCCCCACCACGATCCCGGCGACCGTCGAGATCCCCTCGGCAGTGCCGTCGGGCCGATCGTTCGCCTCGCCGGCGACACGGGGGTGGGTATCTTCGCCGAAGGTCTGGTTGCTCGCGGTATCGCCCGCGTAGCGCGGCCCGGGCTCCGGCTCGCCGGTGATATCCACTTCGAGCTCGACCGGTACCGGCGCGACCCGGACCTTCTCCCCGTGCGCGGGACTCAGCTTCACCGCGATGTAGTACCAGCCCGCCACCGCCTGGCCGTGCACCGCGTGGTCGGCGGCGTCCCGGTTCAGGAAACGGATCGGTGTGGTGGCCAGCGCCGGGTCGTTGGACGGCAGGATGTTCTCGGTACCGGTGTATGCGGCGAAATCGGAATCGAGTTCCTCGCGGTACGGGTTGTACAGCGTGGTGTTGATATTGGAGACGTACTCGCTGCCGCGCTCGGGGGTGGCGCCGAAGCGCACCCGGTAGGCCAGCCCCTGCCCCCAGTCGAGTTTCACCCGGTAGAAGACGAATTCGCCGCGCTGCAGCGTATCGCTGTACCGGCCGGAACCTGGCAGTGTGGCCGCGACATTGAACGAACCGCCGCCGATCACCGGGACAATGACCCCGTCCGGGGCGGTGAACTCCACCGGTTCGGGATCGGGTGCGGGACCGGGGTCGGCGACGGGGGGTTCCACGCCGACCAGCAGTTCGACCGGTAGCTGCGCCGGTGCGTTCTCGGCGACATGGGCCCACTCCAGCGAGAAATAGTAGCGCCCACCGCCCCGGCACCGGTCGGTGCTGGGGCTGCCGGTATCGGGTTCGGCCGCACCCGTCCACGTACTGCTGACCGTCAGCGTCACACCGTCGGTGGAACGGGTGGCCAGCTCGTTCTCGTAGACGTGGCAGTCCTCGCCGTCGGTCCCGTAGACCCGGAGGTCGAGACGGTTGTTCGCGAAGACGGCATCGCCGCCACGCGGAAAGGAGACGGTGGCACTGAAGTACGCGGTCGCATCCTCGGGCACATCGACCGCGTAATAGCGGGGTGCGCGCTGCCCGAGTACGTCCAGGTATTGACCCGCGGCGGCCACCGGGGCGGCCCGGTACTCCCCGGCACCCGCGATCGGGGTGCCGGTGGCCGCGTAGGTGCGCAACGCGGTGGCGCTGACGCGCGGCAGTACCTGTTCGAGAGTTTTCCCGTCGACGGCGTCGGTGTAGGTGCCGCCGGTGGCCTGGGCGATACAGGTCAGCTGAGCCCGCGACGGATCGTCGACGCCGAAGCCGATGGCGTGTACGACGATCTCGGCGCCCTGGACGGACAGTTCACGCGCGACCTCGCACGGGTCGGGCGGGGCGCAGGTGTCCAGCCCGTCGGACACCAGCACGATCGAACGTGGGCCCTCCTGGGGGAGCGCGGCGGCCGCCGCGCGCAGCGAGGTACCGATCGGGGTGTAACCACTCGGCGCGATCCGGTCGGCAGCACCGATGAGCGCGGGTTTGTCGATGGTGTCCGCGGCATGCAGCACCTGGACGTCGCGACAGCCCGCGTCCTTCTCCGCATCCGAGGAACCCGTGGCCGTGCCGTACACGGTGAGACCCACCTTCGCCGCCGCCGGGGCCGCGGTCACGAAGGATCGCACCGCGTTCTTGGCGGCGTCCATCTTGGTGCCGCCACCGGGGTCCGGTGCCGCCATCGATCCGGAGGCGTCGAGGACGAGCATGGTCGGCGCGTATTCGGGTGACTGTTGTCCCGGGGACTGCTGGGCCAGGGCCGGCACTGCGATCGGTACCAGGCCGATCATTCCCGCCGCGGCCGCGGCCAGAATTCTGTTCAAGAATGACACGTGGTCGGTACTCCCGTTCGGCTCGGCCGCATCCTCCCCGGATACGGCCGATCGGACGCTACTCAGACGATCGTCCAGTTGCCAACCTGCGATTTCCCGCGGGCGGGACGACCGCCCTGGTGGTGTCCTGAGGGTGGCGGACCGAGTCGATTAACGGCCCGGTCGCGGCGTCTGGCAGAATGAACCACCGTCCTTCTGGACAGTGTCAGCCCGTCTCCGGTCACGTACCGCGCGGCGGTCACACACTTCATTCGCAAAACCGGGCTCGCGATACCGCGTGAGTCGCTGAATTGCGCCGTGACCACTATGAAAGGCAGATCAGCAGATGGCTGTTCGCATCAAACTCACCCGTATGGGCAAGATCCGCAACCCGCAGTACCGCGTCGTCGTCGCGGACGCCCGGACCCGCCGTGACGGCCGGGCCATCGAGTCCATCGGCAAGTACCACCCCAAGGAAGAGCCCTCGCTGATCGAGATCGACTCGGAGCGGGCGCAGTACTGGCTGGGTGTCGGCGCACAGCCGACCGAACCGGTGCAGCGGCTTCTGGAGATCACCGGCGACTGGCAGAAGTTCAAGGGCCTGCCGGGCGCGGAGGGCACCCTGAAGGTCGCCGAGCCCAAGCCGTCCAAGCTCGACCTGTTCAACGCCGCGCTGGCCGCCGCGGACAACGAGCCAACCGCCGAGGCCGTCACCCCGAAGAAGAAGGCCAAGAAGGACAAGGAAGAGGGCGCCGCCGAGGCGACCGAGTCCGCCGAGGCCGCCGAGTAATGAGCGTCCTCGTCGCCGATGCCGTGGAACATCTGGTTCGCGGTATCGTCGCCAATCCCGATGACGTCCGGGTCGAGCTGATCACCGGCCGGCGCGGGCGCACCGTCGAGGTGCACGTCCACCCCGACGATCTGGGCAAGGTCATCGGCCGGGGTGGCCGCACCGCGACCGCCCTGCGGACCCTCGTCGCCGGAATCGGCGGCCGGGGGATCCGGGTCGACGTGGTCGACACCGACCAGTAGATGGAACTCGTCGTGGGCCGGGTCGCCCGCTCGCACGGTGTGCGGGGCGAACTGGTCGTCGAAGTGCGCACCGACGAACCGGAGGCGCGTTTCGCACCGGGCGCCGCCCTGCGCGGGCGCCCCGGGCGGGGCGCGTCGTCCTCGGCGGTCCGCAATTTCACCGTGGAGTCGGCCCGGGAACATTCGGGCCGGCTCCTGCTCCAACTGGCCGGGGTGAACGACCGGAGCGCAGCCGACGCGCTGCGGGGCACGCTGTTCCTGGTGGACAGCGAGGACCTCGGGCCGTCGGACGATCCCGACGAGTTCTACGATCACGAACTCGAGGGTCTGCGGGTGCAGCTCACCGACGGGACCGAGGTCGGTACCGTCACCGAAGTGCTGCATTCGGCCGCCGGTGAACTGCTTTCGATCCGGGCCGCCGCGGACGGCCGGGAGATCCTCGTCCCCTTCGTCACCGCCATCGTGCCCGCGGTTTCGATCGCCGACCGGCTGATCGTGATCGACCCGCCCGAAGGTCTGCTGGATCCGGAATGAGGTGGCCGGCGTCATGAGGATCGACGTGGTCACCATCTTCCCGGAATATCTGGACCCGCTGCGCACCGCGCTATTGGGCAAGGCCATCGACAAGGGCGTCGTCTCGGTGGCCGTCCACGATCTGCGGCGCTGGACCCACGATGTGCACAAATCCGTCGACGATTCGCCCTACGGCGGCGGACCCGGCATGGTGATGAAACCTGTGATCTGGGGCGATGCGCTCGACGAGGTGTGCCCCGACGACGCGCTGCTCGTGGTGCCCACACCCGCCGGTGTGCCGTTCACCCAGGAGACCGCACGGCGGTGGGCCGGGGAAGAACATCTGGTGTTCGCGTGTGGTCGCTACGAGGGTATCGATCAGCGAGTGTTCGACGATGCGGCGCGGCGGGTCCGCGTCGAAGAGGTCAGCATCGGCGATTATGTTCTGATCGGTGGCGAGGCCGCCGTGCTCGTGATGACCGAGGCCGTCGTCCGGCTGATTCCCGGGGTGCTCGGCAACCAGCAGTCGCACGAACAGGATTCGTTCTCCGACGGGTTGCTCGAAGGCCCCAGCTACACCCGCCCGGTGCACTGGCGGGGACTCGAGGTCCCCCCGATCCTGCTGTCCGGTGACCACGCCCGGATCGCGGCCTGGCGGCGCGAACAGTCCCTGACCCGCACCCGGGACCGGCGGCCGGATCTGCTGCCCGAGACGGACTGACCGCCCGGGCCCACCGGGCCACCGACTGTGCGGATCGCCGGAGTCAGGGGATCAGGCCGAGGCGGCGTGCGGTTGCCACGGCTTCTTGCCGGGAACGCGCGTCGAGTTTGCGCATGACACTGCGCAGATAGCTTTTCACCGTTTCGGGGCCGATCGAAAGCCGATTCGCTGCTTCCTGATTGGAGCAACCGAGCGCGACCTGTAGCAGGACGTCGATCTCGCGGCGCGCGAGCCGGGGCGCGTCCGTCGCGGGTTCGCTGTTCAGCGCGTGGTCGAGCCGTGCACCCACCTCACGCAAACTTTCCCGCATCCGCTTGTCGCCGGCCCTGTCCGCGATCGCGCGAAGTTCCGCCGCGACCGCACGCAACTCCTCGGCCATGATGCCGTCGGTGGCGGGGGCGGGTGCGGCCATCTCCAGCAGCCGTAGTCGCCGGTCCACCTCGTCGCGGACACCTATCTCGGCCGCCAGTCTGCGCCCGGCCTGCACCAGCGCGTCGGCGGTGCGATCGCCGATGGGTCCGGCGCCGCGGGTCGCCGCGTACAGCACGGCACGCGACGAACCGGAGACCACCACCGGAACCGCGACGACCGATCGGATCCCCTCGCCGAGCACCGGCCCGTCGTAATGATGGGTGATCGAGAGCGCGTTGCCGTAATCGGAGACCGAAGCGGGCCGGCGGGAGTCGACGACCTGCCCACCCAGCCCGGATGCCCGCGTGACCGACAGCCCGCGCAGGCCGTTGGTGCGGACCCCGGAGAACTCGGTCAGCCGCAGGGTGTCGGCGTCGACTTCGCCGCCGAACAGCACCGGTACCCCGGCGACGCCCGCCAGTCGACGGATCTCGGCGCGCAACGCGTCACCGTCGCGGGGCCGCAGCAGCGACGGGGGAGTGGGCATGGAATATCACCCCTTTTCGGGGGTAGTGCCGGACCTGGTGTGACCTACATCCTATGGCAACACCGGCCGGACGACCGAGGAGATGCGAGATGGGCACCGACCCGAACACCCGGGTACGCGAACTGCTGGACTCCTACGACCGGCTCGACGCCTGTGCCGCGGAACTGCTGTGCGATCGGCATCCGGCCGATGCCGTGGCGTTCACCGTGATCGACAGCGACCTGTCGGCGGTCGATCTCACCTTCGGCGAACTGCGCGCGCGGTCCGAAGGCTTCGCCGCCGCCCTGGCCGGGCTCGGAGTGGGCCCCGGCGACCAGGTCGCGACGCTGATGGCGAAATCGGTGGACCTGGTGGTCGTTCTGCTCGGCATCTGGCGGCGCGGCGCCGTGCACGTCCCGTTGTTCACGGCGTTCGCCGCGCCCGCCATCGCCTTCCGGCTGCACGCGTCCGGGGCGTCGATCGTGATCGCCGATGCGGACCAGGCCGGCAAGCTGGCTCCCGGCGGGGATATGCCCGCGGACCCGCCCTGGCGCACGATCGTCACCGGCGACACCCATATCCCGGATACGCTGCGGATGGACGAGCTGGCGGTCGACGGCGCCGAACCACCCGCCGCCGTGGGCGGTGACGGTCTGCTGGTGCAACTGTTCACCAGCGGAACCACCGGTACGCCGAAGGGGGTGCCGATCCCGGTCCGCGCCCTGGCCTCGTTCCACGCCTATCAGGAGTTCGCGCTGGATGTCCGGCCCGGCGATGTCTTCTGGAATGCCGCCGATCCGGGCTGGGCATACGGTCTCTACTACGCGATCCTGGGTCCGCTGGCCTCCGGTACCCGCAGTCTGCTGCTGCACGCCGGGTTCTCTCCGGCGCTGACCTGGCAGGTCCTGGAGAAGTTCGGTGTCACGAATTTCGCGGCCGCACCCACCGTCTACCGGGCGCTGCGCGCGGCCGAACCGGGCAATCCGGTACAGCTGCGCCGGGCATCCTCGGCCGGGGAGCCGCTGACCCCTGAGGTGGTGGCCTGGTCGGCCGAGTATCTCGGGGTCGCGGTACGGGATCACTACGGGCAGACCGAGCACGGCATGGTCATCTGCAATGCCTGGCACGACGACCTCGATATCGCCGCGCCCGTGGGTTCCATGGGCCGGTCGCTACCCGGATGGGAGTGCGCCGTCCTGTCCGAGACCGCGGATATCGAAGCATCGGCCGGAGAACTGGGCCGCATCGCCGTCGATGCCGAGCGCAGCGCCCTGCTCTGGTTTCTCGGCTATCTGGATGCGCCCGAACAGACCGCGCAGCGCTATACCGCCGACGGCCGCTGGTATCTCACCGGAGACGCCGGATCACGTGACGCCGACGGGTATTTCCATTTCTCCGCTCGTGACGACGATGTGATCATCATGGCCGGGTATCGGATCGGTCCGTTCGATGTCGAGAGTGTGCTGGTTCTGCACGACGATGTCGCAGAAGCGGCGGTCGTCGGCATGCCGGACGAGTTGCGCGGCGAAGTGCTGGAGGCATTCGTGGTGCTGCGTGGTGCGGTGGCCGGGAACGACCGGCTGGAAGCGGAACTGCAGACGCTGGTGAAGGAGAAGTTCGCTGCGCACGCCTATCCCCGCCGGGTGCATTTCGTCGCCGCGCTCCCCAAGACCCCCAGCGGCAAGGTGCAACGGTTCCTGCTGCGAGAGCAGGGGCGCGACGCCGGATAGGCGCGGCGCGTACTCGGGCCCGGCCGAAGTGGGGCCGGGCCGGTGCGGTCCGGCTGTCGCCGGGCGACTGTAGTGTGCGGGAGGTGACGACAGTGCCAGAGACCTCGGATCCCGAGACCATCCCCACCGACGCGCCGCAAGACCCCGGTACCGGCCCGGTGGTGTCCGGTTCCGTCAGCCGGCGCATCGCCGACGAGCTCGCTGTGCGGGAGAACCAGGTCCGGGCTGCCGTAGAACTATTGGACGCCGGTTCGACGGTGCCGTTCATCGCGCGTTACCGCAAAGAGGTCACCGGCGGGCTGGACGATGCGCAACTGCGCACACTCGAAGAACGCCTGCACTATCTGCGCGAACTCGACGAACGTCGCGCCACCATCATCGAATCCATCCGTGGGCAGGGCAAACTCGACGAGGCGCTGCACCGGCAACTGCTGCTGGCCGAGACCAAGGCCCGGCTCGAGGACATCTATCTGCCCTATAAGCCCAAGCGCCGCACCAAGGCTCAGATCGCGCGCGAAGCCGGGCACGAACCGGTCGCGGATGCGCTGCTGGGTGATCCGGATACCGATCCGGCCGGATACTCCGCCGAACAGCTCGACGGTGCGCGCGCCATCCTGGTCGAGCGTTTCGCCGAAGACGCCGACCTGGTGGGTGAACTCCGTGAACTCATGTGGACCCGGGGACGCGTCGCGGCAACCGTGCGCCCCGGTAAAGAAGAGGCCGGAGCGAAGTTCGCCGACTATTTCGAATTCGGCGAAGAGTTCGTGAGCCTGCCCTCCCATCGCATTCTGGCTCTGCTGCGGGGTGAGAAAGAAGAGGTGCTCAGCCTGCAGCTCGACCCGGAACCCGCCGATTCCGAACTCGCTCCCGGCGAACGCAGTCTCTACGAAGCCCGGATCGCGCAGCGTTTCTCGATCGCCGAGGCCGGTCGCGCCGCCGACGGCTGGTTGCTCGATACGGTGCGCTGGGCCTGGCGGACCAAACTCCAGGTGAGCCTGGGCATCGATACCCGGATGCGTCTGCGGCAGGCCGCCGAACGCGACGCGGTCGACGTATTCGCCACCAATCTGCGCGATCTGCTGCTGGCCGCTCCCGCCGGAACCCGGGCCACCATGGGGCTGGATCCGGGCTACCGCACCGGCGTCAAGGTCGCGGTGGTGGACGGCACCGGAAAGGTGGTCGCGACCGAGGTCGTGTACCCGCACAAACCCCAGAACCAGACCGAGAAATCGCTGGCGGTACTCGGCGCCCTGGTGGCGCGGTTCGGGGTCGAGCTCATCGCGATCGGGAACGGGACGGCCTCCCGGGAAACCGACGCGCTCGCCGCACAACTCATCGAGCGGATCCCGGAGCGCAAACCGACCAAGGTCGTGGTCTCCGAGGCGGGAGCCTCGGTGTACTCGGCATCGGCGTACGCCTCACAGGAGCTGCCCGATATGGATGTCTCACTGCGTGGCGCGGTCTCGATCGCGCGCCGGTTGCAGGATCCGCTCGCCGAACTCGTCAAGATCGAGCCGAAATCGATCGGGGTCGGGCAGTACCAGCACGATGTCTCGGAAACGCTGCTGGCCCGTTCGCTGGGCGCGGTGGTGGAGGACGCGGTGAACGCGGTGGGTGTCGATGTGAACACCGCCTCCGTACCGTTGCTGTCGCGGGTCTCCGGTGTCACCGGATCGGTGGCGGAGAGTATCGTCGCGCATCGGGATCAGCACGGCCCGTTCCGGAGCCGGACCGCGCTGCTGGATGTGCCGCGATTGGGTCCCAAGGCGTTCGAACAATGCGCGGGCTTCCTGCGGATCCACGGCGGCGACGATCCGCTCGACACCTCGGCGGTGCACCCGGAGGCCTATCCGGTAGTCCGCCGCATCCTGGATTCCACCGGTAGCGGGATAGCCGAGGTGATCGGCAACGGGACGGTCCTGCGTACCCTGCGTCCGGCCGATTTCACCGATGAGAAATTCGGTGTGCCCACCGTCACCGACATCATCAGCGAGCTGGAGAAGCCCGGCCGCGACCCGCGTCCGGAGTTCAAGACCGCGGAATTCGCGGCGGGCATCGAGAAGGTCGCCGATCTGGAACCCGGGATGGTGCTGGAAGGTGTCGTCACCAATGTCGCCGCGTTCGGTGCCTTCGTCGATGTCGGTGTCCACCAGGACGGTCTGGTGCACGTCTCCGCGATGTCACGCAATTTCGTGCGTGACCCCCGTGAAGTGGTCAAATCCGGCGATGTGGTCAAAGTGAAGGTGCTCGAGGTCGATATCGCGCGCCAGCGGATCGGACTGTCGCTGCGGCTCGACGACGAACCGGGCACGGGTAAACCGGAACGAGCTCAGGGCCCCGGCGATCGGGGCCGTGGCCAGGGTGGTCGCGACGGTGGTGCCCGCGGCGGCGACCGGGGCGGCCGGGCACAGGGTCGCAACGACAAGAACCGCGGTGGGCAGGGCGGCGGTCAGGCCCAGGGCAACGGTGGCAATCGTGGTGGCGGCGGCCAGGGTCGCAATCGCGGGCAGAGCCGGGACGGGCGGCGCGATAATGCTCCGGTGAACGGTGCCATGGCCGACGCGTTGCGGCGGGCGGGTTTCGGGAAGAAGTGACCACGAGCTGATTCGGGGGCCGGTATGCGGCAGTGGCTGTCCGAGGACGTGATCGCCGCGGGCCGGCTCCCGCTGCTGTGTTTCCTGTTCGGCTTCATCGTCGGATTCCTGGTGATCCGGCTCAGTGTCCGGCTGATCCGGGCCCGGGTGCGCTGGTGGCCCGGCAACCTGAAATCCGGCGGCGTACACATTCACCACATGGTGTTCGGTGTGGTGCTGGTACTGCTGTCCGGTATCGGAATGATCGCCGGAGGTGAGGGCAACAGCACTGGCGCGGCGTCTGTGCTGGCCGCCACCTTCGGAGTCGGCGCCGCGCTCGTGCTCGACGAGTTCGCGCTGCTGTACTACCTGCGCGACGTGTACTGGGAGGAACAGGGCCGGACTTCGGTCGATGCCGTATTCGTCGCCCTCGCGGTCACCGGCCTGCTGCTGCTGGGATTCCATCCGCTGTGGCTGCTGGAGATCAACGGGGTGCGGCACCAGCCCGGTATCGGCACGCGGGTGCTGGTCGCCGGGTTCGCGGTGGTGAATCTGGGGCTGGCTGCTGTGGTCATCGCCAAGGGCAAGATCTGGACCGGATTGTTCGGCATGTTCTTCCTGCCGCTGCTGGTGGTCGGCGCGCTGCGGCTCAGCCGTCCGGGTGCGCCCTGGGCGCGCTGGCGCTACGGCAGCCGCCGGCGCCTCATGTATCGCGCCATCGTGCGGGAACGCCGGTACCGCCGCCCGGTGATCCGGGCCAAGATCTTCGTCCAGGACCTGATCGCCGGAAGCCCCGATGTCGGCCACGCGCGGTCGGCGGCCGAGGCGGAACTGGCGCGTAAGGTGAAACCGGCCCCACCCCCGCCGGTGCGGCCCCACCCCCTGTTGGAGGATTTGCACCTCTGGCCGCACGATCGGCCCGATCCGGGCGAGGAGGCGGCGAGCCGATCGGGGCCGGTTTCCGAAAGCGACCCCTGATCTGGCACAATGCACAGGTTGCCCTGGGCACGTCCCGGGCGCATCCCACATTCGGAGCACGAACCGGTCGAGCAACCGCGCCGCCAGGTTCCTCTGTTCGCGCGACCATCAGAAGGATGATCATGAACACCCTTGATTTCGTCGACGAGAGCTCGCTGCGCAGCGACGTCCCCGACTTCCGGCCGGGCGACACCCTCAATGTGCACGTGAAGGTCATCGAGGGCTCCAAGGAACGTATCCAGGTCTTCAAGGGCGTCGTCATCCGGCGCCAGGGCGGCGGTATCCGCGAGACCTTCACCGTGCGCAAGGTGTCGTTCGGTGTCGGCGTGGAGCGCACCTTCCCGGTGCACAGCCCCACCATCGATCACATCGATGTGGTGACCCGCGGTGATGTCCGCCGTGCCAAGCTGTACTACCTGCGCGAGCTGCGCGGTAAGGCCGCCAAGATCAAGGAAAAGCGCTGACCCTTCGCTGACCGCCGACACCCGTGCGCCCCGGTGCACGCCGGTGACCTCGGCGAAAAGCATATGTAGCCCGGTGCCACGATTCCGTTGTGGCACCGGGCTACGCTGTTCGCGTGGCAGATGAGAGTTGGTCGGTTTCCGGATCCGGATCCAGGGACGAACCGCCGAGAAGGCGTCGGGCGCGAAAGCAGGTCAAAGCGAAGCGGCAGCGCCCGTTCTGGCAGGAACTCCCCATCCTGCTGGTCATTGCGGCGATCATCGCCGCCCTCATGGTCACCTTCGTCGGCCGCCCGTATGTCATCCCATCCCAGTCGATGGAGCCCACCCTGCACGGTTGCGCCGGCTGCACCGGCGACCGGATCTACGTGCAGAAGGTGAGCTATTACTGGAGCGATCCGAAACCCGGCGATGTGGTCGTGTTCGTGGGACCGCCGTCCTGGAACGATCACTACGTCTCCATCCGCTCGGACAATCCCGCGGTCCGCGGTATCCAGAACTTCTTCGCTTTCTTCGGCCTCGTACCACCGGATGAGAACGACCTGGTGAAACGGGTGATCGCGGTCGGCGGCCAGACCGTGGAATGCTGCGACGACCAGGGCCGGGTCATGGTGGACGGTAAACCGCTGGACGAGCCCTACGTCGCCGACGACTATCCGTGGGTGCAGGGTCAGCAGAACGCCGCGTACCCGGTCGGCCGGGTGTTCGGGCCCGTACTGGTTCCGCCGGGTCATCTGTGGGTCATGGGCGACAATCGCAACGAATCTCGCGATTCCCGCGCCCACGTCGGCGACGACCTGCAGGGCACGGTGCCCATCGAGAACGTGCGCGGTAAAGCCGTCTTCAAGATCTGGCCGCCCGGCCGGATCGGTCCGGTCACTTCGCAGAATCCGCAATAGTCGGGAAGGTGCTCGGCCGTCGTCCGGCCGGGTATCCCGGAGCCCCGCTGCGTTTCCGGTGCGGCCGATCGCATTGCCCGGCAAGCCGTTCGACCGGACCTACCGGCGCAGCGTCCGATCCGGTGCGCGATAATCGGGGCGTGGTTCCGATCATCTGTCGCGAGGTGGCGAGTGACACGAGGTAAGCGTGCCGGCGCCGGTACGGGGCGAGGCAGCAGTTGGCCGCCGCGTGCGGTGATACGCAGGGCGGCGGGTTTGCGGACGCTCGATTCGGCGCTCATCCGCAGCGGCCTCGGGCCGGTCGCGGGTGTGGACGAGGCAGGTCGCGGGCCGAGCGCCGGGCCACTCGTGGTGGCCGCGTGTGTTCTCGCGCCGAAAGCGTCTGCCGCGCTGGCCGGGCTCAACGATTCCAAGAAGCTCACCGAGGCGGCCCGGGAATCGCTGTTCCCGGTGATCAAGCGCCTGGCCCTGGCCTGGAAGGTCGTGGTGATCCCGGCCGCGGAGATCGACGTCATCGGGATCCACGTCGCCAATATCGAGGGTATGCGGCGTGCGGTCGCGGGCCTCGACTGTTCGCCGGGCTATGTGCTCACCGACGGTTTCCGGGTGCCGGGCCTCGCGGTGCCGTCGCTGCCGGTGATCGGCGGCGACGCCAGTGCCGCCTGTATCGCCGCGGCCAGTGTGCTCGCCAAGGTCACTCGGGACCGGATGATGGTCGAACTCGATCAGCGGCGGCCGGGCTATGGATTCGCCGAGCACAAGGGTTACAACACGGCGCAGCACCTCGAAGCGTTGCGCCGGCTCGGTCCGTGCCCGGAACATCGCCGGTCCTGGCGTACGGTGCGCGAATGCGGCGCGCCGGTATCCGCGGCGACCGAATCCCTGGTGTTCGCGGCCGCCGACCCCGGCGGCGCCGCCTGACCGGGCCCCGCGCGGCCCACCAGGACCCTCGGGGCGGCGCACCGGCGCCGTGCCGCCCGGCCCACGGTGACATGCCCGGGCGTGATGAGCGATGATGTCAGCAGACGCACTGCGGCGAGAAGGAGGACGTTCCACCAGATGAGTGCCGAGGACCTCGAGAAATACGAAACCGAGATGGAGCTCTCGCTCTACCGGGAGTACAAGGACATCGTCGGTCAGTTCTCGTACGTGGTGGAAACCGAACGCCGCTTCTATCTGGCCAACTCGGTGGAGCTACGACCGCAGAACGCCGACGGCGAGGTGTACTTCGAAGTCCGGATGAGTGATGCGTGGGTGTGGGATATGTATCGGCCCGCCCGCTTCGTCAAACACGTCCGCGTGATCACCTTCAAAGACGTGAACATCGAAGAGCTGGAGAAGCCGGACCTGCGCCTGCCCGAATGAGCCGTCGCGCCGCAAGGCGCGTGCGGTCCGCCGGGTGATCTGTCCACAGGCCCGGGTTGTCCACAGGCCTGCTGTTTCCGCAGGTGATCACCGCATCGACTGCGGGGCGGCCGCGGATGCTGGGCCGGTGGGACACAACGCGGCGCTCGGCGCACAAGGGGAGGAACTGGCGGCCAGGTATCTGCAGGCCGCCGGTATGGAGATCATCTGCCGTAATTGGCGGTGCCGATACGGCGAGCTGGACCTGGTGGTCCGCGATGCGGGCGTAATCGCGTTCGTCGAGGTGAAAACCAGATCGGGGCTCGGCTACGGGACTCCGGCGGAGGCCGTCACCTACGACAAGCGGCAACGGATCCGCCGGTTGGCGTTGCTCTGGCTCACCGAACAGGACGGGCCGTGGCAGCGGATCCGCTTCGATGTGATCGCGATCCTGCTCTCCCGCACCGCCGAGCCGGTGATCGATCATCTGCGGGCGGTGTTCTGATGCCGCTCGGCCGGGCCAGCTCCATCGCCGTGCGCGGGATCGACGGACTGGTCGTCGAGATCGAAGCCGATATCGGCCAGGGTCTGCCGTCGGTGCATCTGGTGGGTCTGCCGGACGCCGCATTGCAGGAATCCCGGGACCGGGTCCGTGCGGCCGTCGCCAACACCGGCGAGAAATGGCCGGACGGGCGGGTGATCCTGGCGCTGTCGCCGGCGACGCTGCCCAAGGTCGGATCTGTCTACGATCTCGCGCTGGCGGTCGCGGTCCTCGATGCCGCCGGCGCCGTACCTGCGGAGCGTCTCACCGATACGGTGCTCCTGGGCGAACTGGCACTCGACGGCCGACTGCGCCGGGTCCGGGGAATCCTGCCCGCCGTGCTCGCGGCCCGGCGCGCCGGTCACCGGACAGTCGTGGTCCCCGAGGAAGCGGGGCCGGAGGCGGGTTCGGTGGAGGGGATCCGGGTCCTGGGCGCGCCCACTCTGCGCGCTGTTCTCGACTGGCTGCGCGGCGAAGCAGACCTGGCCGAATCACCGGGGTTCCGCCCGGCCCGGCCGCCGGTACCGGGCGGGGATCTCCGCGATGTCGCCGGCCAGCACGAGGCGCGCTGGGCGTTGGAGGTCGCCGCCGCGGGCGGGCATCACCTGCTGCTCACCGGCGCACCGGGTATCGGCAAGACCATGTTGGCGCAACGCCTGCCCGGGCTGCTGCCGCCACTGTCGGAGAGCGAGGCGCTCGAGGTCACCGCCGTGCACTCGGTGGCCGGCACGCTGTCCGACGAACAACCGCTGATCACCGTCCCGCCCTTCGTCGCGCCGCATCATTCGACTTCGGTGAGTGCCATGGTGGGCGGCGGATCAGGATCGGCGCGGCCCGGCGCGGTGAGCCGCGCCCACCGGGGCGTGCTGTTCCTGGACGAATGCGCCGAGATCGGTGCCAAGGTACTCGAGGCCATGCGGACCCCGCTGGAGGAGGGCGAGGTCCGGATCGCGCGCCGCGACGGTGTGGCTCGTTATCCGGCGCGGTTCCAACTGGTCCTGGCCGCGAATCCCTGCCCCTGCGCCCCGGCTCGTGATGTGGACTGCATCTGCGCGCCGCTCGCTCGGCGCCGCTATCTCGGAAAACTGTCCGGCCCGCTGATGGATCGCATCGATATCTGGCTGCAGATGCACCCGATCTCGGGAGCCGGATTCACGGCGGCGGAATCGGAGGACAGCGCGACCGTACGCACCAGGGTGACCGCCGCCCGGGCCGCCGCGGTGGCGCGCTGGCGTGATGACGGCTGGCGCACCAATGCCGAGGTTCCCGGCCATGCGTTGCGCCGGCGGTTTCCGTTGCCCGCCGAGACGACGGCGCCGGTGGAATCGGCGCTGCGGCTGGGCCGGATCTCGGCGCGGGGCGCCGATCGGGCCTTGCGCGTCGCCTGGACCGTCTGCGATCTACGTGGCGGCGACAGGCCGACCGCCCACGATGCGATGCAGGCGCTCGACTTCCGGCAGCGGAGCCCACGGTGAACACCACGGGTGCGGGCTCGCCGTCGGCGGGGGCGCCACTCGGCGAGCACGAGGAGGTGCAACTGGCCTGGGCATATCTGTCCCGGGTGGTGCTCGGGCCGTGTCCGGCGCTGACCGCACTGATCGAATCGGTCGGAGTACGCGAGGCGGCCCGGGCGGTGCGCGAACACGCGCTGCCTCCAGTGCTGCTCGGTGCCACCGCACGGCGGCGCGAGCTGGATTCGGCCGCGCGCGATCTGGTGGCCGTTCGCGACGGTGGCGGACGGCTCGTCACACCGGATGATGCGGAATGGCCGGCCTGGCGGATGCTGGGACTGACCCGGCTGGCTCCCGGCCGTGACCCGGACGGCGCGGTACCGCTGGTGTTCTGGGTTCGCGGCGACCGGAATCTGAGCGAACTCACCGAGCGAGCGCTCGCGGTGGTCGGTGCCCGGTGCAGTACCGGTTACGGCGACAGG
The DNA here is from genome assembly GCF_053594175.1 of Nocardia sp. NPDC001965. NCBI lineage: Bacteria > Bacillati > Actinomycetota > Actinomycetes > Mycobacteriales > Nocardiaceae > Nocardia > Nocardia sp. NPDC001965. The sequence continues at coordinate 51,513 of NZ_JBSFDZ010000012.1, read as the reverse complement.
GTGGCGAGCGAGATCGCCGGAGAGTTGGCATCTCGTGGTTGGACGATCGTCTCCGGCGCGGCGTTCGGTATCGACGGCACGGCGCACCGGGCCGCTCTCGCTGCCGGTGGGCCCACCGTCGCCGTGCTCGCCTGCGGTCCGGACCGGCCCTACCCTGCTCAGCACGATCGGCTGATCGCCCGGATCGCGGAGGCCGGTCTGGTGGTGAGCGAATACCCGCCGGGCGTGGCCGCCCGGAAGCATCACTTCCTGGCCAGGAACCGGCTGATCGCCGCCTTGTCCGACGGAGTGCTGGTGGTCGAGGCGGGGATGCGCAGCGGCGCCCGCAATACCGTGAAATGGGCACGCCGGATCGGGCGTCCGGCACTCGCGGTGCCCGGATCGGTGGATTCGGCGGCCTCCGCGGGCTGTCACCGGATGATCCGCGAAGGGGAAGCGGTGCTCGTCACCGGTCCGGAGGATGTGCTCACCGAAACCGCGCCTCTGCACCTGCCGCTGTCCGCTGTCCGGTCGTCGTCCGCGGCCGGACCGGCCGGTACCGATGCCCGGGTCCTGGCCGCGCTTCCCAGCGTGGGCGGCCGATGGCCGCCGGATATCGCGGCATCGACCGGAATGACGGCAGGCGAGGTCCGGGCCGCTCTGGTCGCGCTCGATCTGGCCGGGGCGGCCGGCCGCGGGGCGGCGGGCTGGTACCGGCTGGGTCGGGTGGAGCGTGAGTGAGCCCCGCCCGAGCCCGGCACTCGGAAAACGGGCGGTCCCCGCGACGGCTTGCCGGGTCTCACGTGTTGTCCGGCCCACCGTCGCCGTCGCGCCGAACCCATCGCCGTGCACAGAGCGCGCGCCGCCGAATGGACAGGCCGCATTCGCCGTAATCGACCGGGCCGCGATCACTGCGTTCCGCGTCGAAACGAAGCGTGCATGCTGGGAGTCCTGTCCTGGCCGTGAGAGCGACATCCGAACGGGCAAGGTACAGCGCACATATTCGGCGACCCTGTCCCTGAGATGGGTGCGCAGCCGAGTGTTGTGCCCGCTGGGTCGGTTCCGATGCGCTCGCGGCATCGCGCGGACCGCAGGTGACAGTGCGCGACACGTGATCCCGCTGGGCATCCCGTCGGTGCGCGGGGCACCGGTTCGGCCTTTTGCCATCCATTCCCGTATCTGCGCGCGCCGTGATCCCGCCGGCTCGTGCCCGACAGATATCGGCGGACCGATTTCGGCGTGCGGGCTTGCGGTTCGCGGGGGAGCGGGCGACGGTGGGACGGTGCGCGAGTTGCCCGAGGATCTCGAAGCCCTGCTGACCGAGTACGGCCGGTATCTGCGGCTCGGCCGTAACCGGTCGGCGCATACGGTGCGGGCCTATCTGGGCGATATCCGATCGCTGCTGGGGCATCTGGTCGATCACGCCGCCGACGCCTCGGTCCGGGAACTGGACCTGGCGGCCATGCGCTCGTGGCTGGCGGCGCACGCCGAGCGCGGAGCGGCCCGCACGAGTATGGCCCGGCGGGCCTCGGCGGCGCGGGCGTTCACCGCGTGGCTCACCCGGTCCGGTCTGCTCACTGTCGATCCCGGTCTCCGGCTGGCCGCGCCGAAAGCCCACCGCAGCCTGCCTGCCGTTCTCGGACAGGAACAGGCCGGCCGAGTGATGAATGCCGCGGAATCAGGTGCCGAGCAGCACGATCCGATGGCGTTGCGGGATCGGCTCATTGTCGAACTGCTGTACGCCACCGGTATCCGGGTCGGCGAACTGTGCGGGCTCGATATCGACGATATCGACCGGGAGCGGCGGCTGGTGCGAGTGCTGGGCAAGGGCAATCGAGAGCGTTCGGCGCCGTTCGGCGGACCCGCCGACCACGCCGTGGGCGAATGGCTGCGCTATGGACGACCCACCCTGGCCACCGCCGAATCCGGTCGCGCCTTGCTGCTGGGCCGGCGCGGCCGCCGGCTCGACCAACGTCAGGCGCGGGCGGTGGTACATGCCGTGGTGTCCGCGGTGCCGGGCACTGCCGATATGAGTCCGCACGGACTGCGGCACACCGCGGCTACACACCTCTTGGAAGGCGGCGCCGATCTGCGGGTGGTGCAGGAACTGCTCGGCCACGCCAGCCTCGCGACGACCCAGCTGTACACCCATGTGTCCATCGACCGTCTCCGAAAAGCCCACGACCAAGCGCATCCGCGGGCCTGACCCGTTCGAGTGCGGCCATCTCGGAGCGGAACGGCAATCCACGGCATGTCCCCGCTCCGGGCCGGTGCGGCCCGGATCCCGGCTGTGGTGCCCGGTCTGTCCTGCCCTCCGGCGCTCGGGTTCCGATCGGACGACGTCCCGCGCCCGCTCGGCGAACCGTCCCGAACGGCGGGTTCCGGCGCACACAGAATTCTCGGCGCCTCATGGGAAGGCCGCGTAACCGCCCGGAGCGAGGCTGGATCACCGACCTGGTCGGGTGTCGATACGGGCACGTCGCGGGACACGCACCGTGCCGAGCCGATGGTTGGACGCGTCCCGGCCCGGCGCTTACGCTGTCCGGCGGAGCCGTCCAACTGCGGCCGACCGGTACAGCGGGAGGTGAGCGTGCAAACCACTACCAGCGCGATCGCCGGATGAGTCCGGATCGCGAGGAGTCCGGGGATGCGGCAGTGGACGATACGGCGCCGATCGACTACCGGTTCACGCTTGCCAACGAGCGCACATTTCTCTCCTGGATCCGCACCGCGCTGGGGCTGTTGGCCGGCGGGGTGGCGGTGCACGCGGTCGTACAGGAGCAGTGGAGTACGGATTTCCGGACCGCGCTGGCTGTGAGCTGCTTGGTGCTTTCGCTGGTGGTGGCGGTGGGTGCGTATCTGCATTGGCGGCGGATCCGGGTTGCGATGGATCAGGGGCGGCCGCTGCCGGGCACCGTACTGGTTCCGGTGTTGTCCGCCGGCACCGCGTTCGTTGCGGTACTCGCCTGTGTGGCCGTACTCCTGCACTGAGGTGGCGCCGTGACGAATCCGACCGAGATCCGGCTGGCCGCGGAACGCACAGCGCTGTCCTGGCGGCGTACCTGCCTGGGATGTGTGGCGGTCGCGATTCTGCTGCTGCGCGCAGTCTTCGAGGAGGGGTGGGATCCGGCCGCGCTCCTGCCGGGTATCGCCTGCCTGGTCTTGCTGACCATCGCCGCACTGGGATATCGGCGCAATCGCCGCCTGCATCTCGGAGCTGCCGGTTCGGCTGTGCCGACGATCCGGTCGGTGGCCGTTGCAGTGGCGATCGCGGTGCTGGTCGTGGCCGGATACGTGGTGGTGCATCCCGGACCACCCGGGTGAGGCACGGGTAGCCGAAGGCGAGCCGGGTCGCGCCGGTTACCCGCGGCCCGCGTGTGACCGCGCGTTCATCCCGTCCGATATCGCCCTATCGGTCATCTCCGGTAACAGTGCCGGGATACGGCCGAAGGGCGTGGCCGGAGCGGAGTGGCTCACGCCGGAGCGCATACCCGAACCGGGGCCGAGGTCATCGGCGTTTCGCCGAGATCGTGCATGCCGAGGATGCCGGCCGCCTTCCTTCCGTGCCCTCGATGATCACCGAGCCTCGGGCCGGTCTCATCGAGCTGTGACCTGTTTGCCGAAGCCGTCGAGCCTGTGGGCCTGTGCCGAAACCGTCGGTCTGTAAGCCTGTGCTGAAACTGTCGAACCCGCGAGTTGCGCCGAAGCCGTCGGTCTGTAGGCCTGTGTCGAAGCGGTCGGTCCATAGGCCCGTGCCGAAACGCTCCGGTCCGTGAGTTGCGCCGAAGCCGGGTACTCGCGCCGTTGCTCGCACGACGGTAGGAAGCGACTCTCAGGTGCCGGGAGCGTTCGCCGGGTCCACCGGTTTCAGTCTGATCGGGGTCCTGCGCAGGAGACCCAGCGGGTCGAGGTACTCACGTGACGCGTGTGCGGTGTTCTCCCGGCGCAGACCCCAGTGCAGGCAGGCAGATGCGGCGCATCCGGGGTGGCCGGCAGCCAATTCGCCGATCCGAACGCCGCGGGTGACCCGCCGACCCACCGGCACCTCGCTGTCCACCGGTTCATAGGTGGTTCGTAAACCGCCCGGGTGGAGTATCGCCACCACTGCTTTACCGGCCACCTTCCCGGCGAAGACCACGGTTCCCGAACCGGCCGCGTAGACGGCCTGCCCGGGCACACCGGCCAGGTCTACGCCGCGATGGCCGGGCAGCCAGTCCTGCTCGGGTGGATCGAACGGCCGCCCGACCACCGGTCGTGGACGCAACGGCCAGTCGAACCGGGTCTCCGGCGCGGCCGCCGCGGACCCCGGGATGTGCACTGCCACGGTCGCGAGTACCGCGACTGTCGCTACGCGAGCCACCCCGACGGCCGGGCGGGCCCGCGGTGTCCGCCCGGCTCGGTGGTGGATACAGCCCGATCGCCATCCACTCCGTCGCTGGGTGGGTGGCGCACACCCCGGAAGGTCGCGGATTCCGGTCACCGGGCACGGTCGGGGCACGGGCACGGTGATACCGGCCGTGGCGCGAGTCGCACGAGTTCGCGCACCAGATCCCGCAGCAGTGGGATCACCCGGCACACCGCCGCAGATCCGGTGCCCGAACCCGAATGCGATCCCGTCCCGCAGGCACGGGCCCGGCTCGACCCGGTCGGTGCGGCGGCCGCGATATCGGTCGAGGACGGCTCGGCGACGGGAGCGCCCTCGTCTGTGCTCGCCGGTTGGAAGACTTCCCGCGCCGAAGGAGCGTTCGGTTCGGCCACAGCCGTTTCCGGTGTACCCACGGCGGAGCCGGTTGTTCTCTCGAGGGGAACGCGGTGGAGTAGAGGCGGTCTGTTTCCCTGTGTCTCGGCCGGGGTGCTGCGGATCGGGGACGGTCCGGCGACCGCGAGGGTCGGGCGGCCCATCGCCGCTCCGGAGCGGGTCACTGTGGCGGGTTCGCCGGCGTAGGCCGCGGCCGCGGTTGCCGGACCGAGCGGGAATGCGATGAGCATCGTCGTCAGCGCCGCACCGATCAAGGTATCCAGCCGGTTGCGCGGTGCGGCCGCTCGGCGGCGGCCCGGCCCGGGCCCGCGCTGCCCGGTGCCGGGTGGTCGTCGGTTGTCCACATCGGGGCGCGGAATCGGGTTTCTTCCCGGGGCACGCCGGAGGTGACGATCGGGCGCGTGCCGGGCCGGTGCCGGCCCGGGCAGGGGTGGCCGGCCGGGGCGCACGGCGGGGAATCGGGTCGGGTGTACCGGTGCGGTCCGCTGTGACCCGCGGACGGCTCCCGGGTCCGGGAAATCCGGGATGGAGCGTTCGCGGCGAGGGGACGACGCTGCCCGGCTCGTCATCCGGCGCTCGTATCGCCTGGCGCGTCGTTCCAGATCGCTCGGGCCGGTGGCACGGGGTGGATCGGGCACCACGCGCTCCTCGGGCCGAGTCGTCGATACTGCCCGGTGCCGGCCGGTCGACCGGATTCCGGTCGCGCCGGGCGGCGAGGCGGCCGCTGCCACCGTCCCGCCGGTAGCCGTCCGGCGGGTGCATCGCCCGGTGCCGCGACCGCGATGGATATCGCGCCGGCCGGATGCCTGCTCGGTGGTCCGGCGTGGCCAGGCCGGTAACGGCCGGGTCGGGTACCCGCCGGTATCCGGTGTCCGGGTGCGGCGCGCGATATGGGGCCAGCTCTGTGGCGCCGGTGGGAGGTCAGGATTCGCCGCGGTTGCCGCATCGGCCCCGGTGGGAGTGGTTTCGCAGGTCATATGCCAAGCCTGCCGCCGCGATGACCGGCCCGGAACCGGCAATTCCGCCGCCTGTGGACAACTCACCTACTGTGAACAATTGATGTTTCATTCGGGCGCCCGGATTGCCGATACTCAGGTGATCCGACCGGGCGATTTCCCGTACGCGCAGCCCACGCCGTAAACTGGCCGAGCGGTCCGTGTTCGCACCGACCGACTTCGCGCACCACCGTGCTTGTTCACACGGCGTTGCCCCACCGAACTCCTGTCGGAGCCGGCCGGGGTCGGCGCAATTCCGGAACAGGGGAACGTCTCGGCTGGTCCCGATCCGCTGATCGGGTCCGAGCGTTCTGTGGTGCCAGGGCAGCAGGCCGCCGGCCCGCTGCGTCAACCGGCAACGAAAGAGAGATACGGGAGCCATGGCTGTCGTAACAATGAAGCAGCTGCTCGACAGCGGCGCGCATTTCGGGCACCAGACCCGTCGCTGGAACCCGAAGATGAAGCGGTTCATCTTCACCGACCGCAACGGCATCTACATCATCGATCTGCAGCAGACGCTGACCTACATCGACAAGGCCTACGAATTCGTCAAGGAGACCGTCGCCCACGGCGGCACCGTCCTTTTCGTCGGCACCAAGAAGCAGGCGCAGGAGTCCATCGCGGCCGAGGCCACCCGGGTCGGTATGCCGTATGTGAACCAGCGCTGGCTGGGTGGCATGCTCACCAACTTCTCCACCGTGCACAAGCGCCTGCAGCGCCTCAAGGAACTCGAGGCGATGGAGCAGACCGGTGGTTTCGAGGGTCGCACCAAGAAGGAAATCCTCATGCTCACGCGTGAGATGAACAAACTGGACCGCACCCTCGGTGGTATCCGGGATATGCAGAAGGTGCCGTCGGCCATCTGGGTCGTCGACACCAACAAGGAGCACATCGCCGTCGGCGAGGCCCGCAAGCTGAACATCCCGGTCATCGCGATCCTGGACACCAACTGCGATCCCGACCTGGTCGACTACCCGATCCCGGGTAACGACGACGCGATCCGCTCGGCCGCGCTGCTCACCAAGGTCGTCGCTTCCGCGGTGGCCGAGGGTGTACAGGCCCGGGCCGGCCGTTCCGGCGGCGACGACAAGCCCGAGGCGAGCGCCGCCGAGCCGCTGCCGGAGTGGGAGCAGGAACTGCTGGCGCAGGCCGCCCCGAGCACCGAGGCGCCGGCCGAAGCCGCCGCCGAGGCGCCGGCGGAGACCCCGGCGGAGACCCCGGCCGACGCCTGAGTCGTAACCTCGCGTTCGGCGGGCGCTCACCGGCCATTGCCATGATGAGCGCCCGCCGGATCGAACTTCCCACAGTGGTGGTCACGCCTCGTCGAGTCGTGACCACCACTGCCCGGTATCAGACTTTCTCGAAGGAGGCTCGCCCCCGATGGCGAACTACACCGCCGCTGACGTGAAGCGGCTGCGGGAGCTCACCGGCTCCGGAATGATGGATTGTAAGAACGCGCTGGTCGAGACCGAGGGCGATTTCGACAAGGCCGTCGAGCTGCTGCGCATCAAGGGCGCCAAGGATGTCGGCAAGCGGGCCGAGCGCACGACGGCGGAGGGCCTGGTCATCGCCAAGGACGGCGTGATGGTCGAGATCAACTCCGAGACCGACTTCGTGGCCAAGAACGCGGAGTTCCAGGCGCTGGCGGACAAGATCGCCGCCGCCGCGGCGGCCGCCAAGCCCGCCGATGTGGACGCGCTGAAGGCTGTGGCTCTCGACGGCGGGACCGTCGACGAGGCGCTGCAGGCGCTGGCCGCCAAGATCGGCGAGAAGCTGGAACTCCGGCGCGTCGTCTCCCTGGACGGCCCGGTCGCCACCTACCTGCACAAGCGTGCGTCGGACCTGCCCCCGGCCGTCGGTGTACTGGTCGAGTACACCGGTTCCGGTGAGGCGGCCGCCGAAGCCGCCCGTGCCGCCGCCATGCAGGTCGCCGCCCTCAAGGCGAAGTACGTGACCCGCGACGAGGTGCCCGCCGATATCGTCGAGAACGAGCGTCGTATCGCCGAGCAGACCGCCCGCGAAGAGGGCAAGCCCGAGGGTGCGCTCCCGAAGATCACCGAGGGCCGCGTCAACGGTTTCTTCAAGGACGTCGTCCTGCTGGAGCAGCCGTCGGTCACCGACAACAAGAAGACCGTGAAAGCGCTGCTGGACGAAGCCGGTGTCACCGTTACCGCGTTCGCCCGCTTCGAGGTCGGACAGGCCTGATCCGATCCACGGCCCAGTACGAGACCCCCGCCGCGTCCACCGCGACGGGGGTTTCGTTCTGAGATCGGCCGCGAACAGTCCCGCACGGGGGACCTAGTACCAGGGCCCGTGGGCGAGTAGGGCAGGATAGAGGCCGCTTTCTGTTGGTGCCGAAACCGGCGTGCCCCCTCGCGCCCGGACCCGGCCGGTGCAGGCGCCGGCCGGTCCCCGGATCCGGCGACCACCCGCGCGTTCACCCACCATCATGAGCACGACCACCGAGCACACACCGAATGCCGAAGGAGACGCCAACCGATGACGTACCCGGGGACCGACCGCCCAGGATATCGCCGGGTACTGCTGAAACTCGGCGGTGAGATGTTCGGTGGCGGCGCGGTGGGCCTGGATCCCGATGTGGTGGAGACCGTGGCCGAGCAGATCGCCGAGATCGTGGGGTCCGGGGTACAGGTCGCGGTGGTGATCGGCGGTGGGAACTTCTTCCGCGGTGCCGAGCTCGAGGAGCGCGGCATGGAACGCGCCCGGTCCGACTACATGGGCATGCTCGGAACCGTGATGAACAGCCTGGCGCTCCAGGATTTCCTGCAGCAGCAGGGGGTGGACACCCGGGTACAGACCGCCATCACCATGGGGCAGGTGGCCGAGCCCTATCTGCCGCTGCGGGCCAAGCGGCACCTGGAAAAGGGTCGCGTCGTGATCTTCGGTGCCGGGATGGGGATGCCGTACTTCTCGACCGACACCACGGCCGCACAGCGGGCGCTGGAGATCGGCGCCGAGGTGGTGCTCATGGCCAAGGCGGTCGACGGTGTGTTCAACGCCGATCCGCGGTTGGATCCCGACGCCACCATGTACCACGAGATCACGCACAAGGAAGTGATCGAACGCGATCTGAAGGTCGCCGACGCGACGGCGTTCAGTTTGTGTATGGACAACCAGATGCCGATGCTGGTGTTCAATTTGTTGACCAAGGGCAATATCGCCCGAGCGGTCGCCGGTGAGAAGATCGGCACATTGGTTCGATCCTGATACCGCGGGCCCGCGGGTCATGACGATGACGACGCAGTGGAGGAACGGTCGTGATTGAAGAAGCGCTCTTCGACGCCGAGGAGAAGATGGAGAAGGCCGTCTCGGTGGCGAAGGACGATCTCGGCAGAATCCGTACCGGGCGCGCGAATCCGGGTATGTTCTCCCGGGTCGTGGTCGACTACTACGGATCGCCGACCCCGATCACCCAGATGTCGAGTATCACCGTGCCCGAGCCACGGATGGTGGTGGTCAAACCCTACGAGCAGGCACAGCTGGGCCCGATCGAGACCGCGATCCGCAACTCCGACCTGGGCGTCAACCCGACCAACAACGGTGACATCCTACGGATCAGCATTCCGCAGCTCACCGAGGAGCGACGCCGGGAGCTGGTCAAACAGGCCAAGCAGAAGGGCGAGGACGCCAAGGTCGCGATCCGCAACGTGCGCCGCAAGTCCATGGAGGAACTGGGTCGGATCCAGAAGGACGGCGAAGCCGGCGAGGACGAGGTCGGGCGCGCGGAGAAGGAACTGGACAAGACCACAGCCAGATATGTCGGCCAAGTCGATGAGCTGGTGAAGCACAAGGAATCCGAACTGCTCGAGGTCTGAGCGCGCAGACGGGCACTCGGCCCGTCGGGTTCGCGGTGGTACCTTGCGCAGGCGTGGCCGGGCCTCTGCCCGGCCCGCAGGATCGTCCGAGAGCGGCACGAGCGGTAGGTGTCGCGCGGAATGCGGTGCTCGTAGTGAGCGGGCATCGGACCGGCGGTCGACCCGGCACCCTGGCCGGTGGACTGCCGCACAATGGGAACAGCGGAGCGAGCGACGCCCGCTTCGGGTGGGAACGAACGGAACGACGACGAGTTGAGCGACGGGACAATCGTGGCCGAGAAAGCCGCCGCGACCGGTGCGGCCCGACCGCAGCCGCCGGCCGAGGGCATATCCGAACCGACACCGGCGCCCGCGGGCACCGAGCCCAAACGGTCCCGCGCGGGCCGGAACTTACCCGCGGCCCTGGCGGTCGGACTGACTCTCGGGGTCTTGTGCATCGCGGTCCTGATCTTCGTCCCCAAGGTGTTCATCGGTGTCGCTGGTGTCGCGGTCGGTATCGCCACCTGGGAGGTCGCCAAGCGGCTGCGCGAGGCCGATGTGCTGGTGCCCCGAACCCCGCTGATCGTGGGTGGTCAGGCGGTCTTCTGGCTGGGTTGGCCGTTCGGTCCGGGCGGGGTCACCGGCGCGTTCGCGGCGACTGCGCTGGTCTGCATGGTGTGGCGCCTGTTCGATCACGGCCTGCAGACCGCCCCGCGCAATTTCCTGCGCGATACCGCGATCGCCGTGTTCACTCTGGCCTGGATTCCGCTGCTGGCGTCGTTCGCGGTGCTGCTCCTGCTGGAGGATCCCGACGGTAATCTGCGCGTGCTCACCTTCATGATCCTGGTGGTGTGCTCCGATGTCGGCGGCTACGTCGCCGGAGTGCTGTTCGGCCGCCATCCGATGGTGCCCTCGATCAGCCCGAAGAAATCCTGGGAGGGTTTCTGCGGTTCGCTGGTCTTCGCCGTGATCGGGGGATTGCTCACCGTCACGTTGCTGCTCGATGCCAATTCCATGATCGGCGTGGTGCTCGGTATCGGCCTGGTGGTGGTCGCGACCCTGGGCGACCTGGTCGAATCGCAGATCAAACGCGAGCTGGGCATCAAAGATATGGGCACCATGCTCCCCGGGCACGGCGGCATCATGGACCGGCTCGATTCGATGCTGCCCTCGGCCTTTGTGTCCTGGCTGGTGCTGAGCACCCTGATCTGAGGTTCAGTGGCGGTGCACGGCGCGCCTTAACTGGACGATGCGGACCCCACCCACCAGCGCCATCACCAGGGCGCCGGCTATCACCGACAGCAGGATCGTCACCCCGAGCGGTAGCGAGAAGTTCCAGAACAGCATTTCGACATCGGCGCTCTCGGAGTTCTGCAGGATGAAGATCAGCAGGACGATACCGAGCAGCGCCGCGACGATCAGCGCGATCCATGCATTGCCGACGCGGGATTTCTCCACCCCTTTGCGCTTGCGTACCGCGGGTTTTCCGGCTGTGGTATCGGGTTCGTATCCGGCCGGTGTGCCCGGAACTTCCGGGGGCGGGAAGTCCTCGGGTGGTGCGTGGGTCTCGGGTGTTCGATCATCAGGTGTCGCCATATGTCGATGATTGCCGACTGCTATCGACTGCGCACGGATTTCGGCCCCGCCGGTCGGTATCGGTGCGGTCCGACCGGCCATCGGGTGGCTCGGCACGGATCACATTCACCGAGATGACACACTGGTAGGACTATGACCGCCTCCTTGCCCCTGGTTTTCGACGCACCGCGCCGCGGCATGCCGCCGCGCCATCTGGCCGATCTGGATGCCGAGGGCCGCCGTGCCGCGATGGCCGAGCTCGGCCTGCCGAAATTCCGCGCCGACCAGATCGCGCGCCAGTACTACGGGCGGTTGCAGGCCGATGCCGAGCAGATGACCGATCTTCCGGCCGCGGTCCGGGAGAAAGTGGCGGAGGCATTGTTCCCGCCGCTGCTCACCCCGATCCGGCAGATCGCCTGCGATGCGGGGGAGACCCGCAAGACGCTGTGGCGGGCCGGCGACGGCACCCTGCTGGAGAGCGTGCTCATGCGGTACCCCGACCGGGCCACCCTGTGCATCTCCAGTCAGGCCGGTTGCGGTATGGCCTGCCCTTTCTGCGCGACCGGACAGGGCGGACTCGACCGCAACCTGTCCACCGCCGAGATCGTCGATCAGGTGCGCGCGGCCGCGGCCGATCTGCGTGACGGCGCGGTCGCCGGCGGCCCCGGGCGTCTCTCGAACATCGTCTTCATGGGGATGGGCGAGCCGCTGGCGAACTACAAGCGGGTGGTGAACGCGGTCCGCCGCATCACCTCGCCGGCCCCGGACGGTTTCGGGATCTCCCAGCGCAATGTGGTGGTCTCGACGGTCGGGCTGGCTCCGGCGATCCGCAAACTCGCCGACGAGGATCTCTCGGTGACGTTGGCGGTCTCCCTGCACACCCCCGATGACGAGCTCCGCGACACCCTCGTTCCGGTGAACAACCGCTGGCCGGTCGCCGAGGTCCTCGACGCCGCCCGGTACTACGCGGACAAGTCGGGTCGCCGGGTCTCCATCGAATATGCGCTGATCCGCGATATCAACGACCAGCCGTGGCGTGCGGAGATGCTGGGCCAGAAGCTGCACAAGGCGCTCGGCTCCCGGGTGCATGTCAATGTCATTCCGCTGAACCCCACCCCCGGCAGCAAATGGGACGCCAGCCCCAAGCCGGTGGAGCGGGAATTCGTGCGCCGAGTCGAGGCCCAGGGTGTGCCGTGCACGGTCCGCGACACCCGCGGTCAGGAGATCGCCGCAGCCTGCGGCCAGCTCGCGGCCGAGGGCTGAGTTCCGCCTCGGTACGGGAGCCTCCGCTGTGGAGCGGCGGGTGAAGGGCTTCGTTGTGGCCCGTTCTCACCCGACCTGACATGATGCCTGCATGAGCGCCCCCGACGAGCACGATGAGCTGCGCCTCACCGCCGACGAGTTCGCCGACGGTGCCGCGGCCGAACTCGGTGATATCGAGATCGTCGACGGCCGTGTCATACGACTCATGGCCCAGAGCCCGCTGCACAGCAGGGTTATCCGACGTCTGGCCGGCCTGCTCGAAAGCGGACGCCGGGAAGGCGGTCCGTGCATGGTCGTCGATTCCGATATCGCCGCGCGGTTCGCCGACTCGGATTCTTCGGCCTCGGATCGGCGGCTGAACATCCGGTATCCGGATATCTGGATTCGTGACTGTGAACCGTACGACGTAGATACGGTGCGGGATCACATATTGCTGATCGTCGAGGTCACCTCCGGATCCACCATCGATGTCGATATCACCGACAAACGCATCCAGTATGCGGCTGCAGGGATCCCCCGCTACCTGATCATCCGGCTCGACCAGAAGGAAGACAGGATCGAGGAAATCGAGGAATACCGCCTGGACTGGTCCGGCCGACGGTACTTGGTGCACACCGTGCACCGCCGGGTGCTGCTGCTGGACGAACCGGTCGAGGCGACGATCCCCTTCGATTCGCTGGAACAGCCGTAGACGCGGACCCGGACCGGGTGCAACCGAACGTGGTGTGAGGGAAACGGATACATGGGTGAGCAGGTCGTCGCGATCGTCGGGGCCGGAATAGTCGGGCTGGCCATCGGGCGGGAACTCGCCCGCCGTCGTCCGGCCGACCGGATCGTGGTGTTGGAAAAGGAAAACCGGGTCGCGGCGCACCAGACCGGCCACAATTCCGGGGTGGTGCACGCCGGGATCTACTACCAGCCGGGAAGCCTGAAGGCCGTCCTGTGCGCGCGGGGTCGCACGCTGCTGCGGGACTACTGCGTCGAGCGTGCCCTGCCCTACGACGAATGCGGCAAACTCGTGATCGCGGTGGACGCGGACGAGGTGCCGCGGCTCGAAGCCCTGCGAGCCCGTGCCGGTGACAACGCCGTCCCTGGTTTGCGCCGGGTGGGCCGTTCGGAGATCCGCGAGATCGAGCCGTTCGCCGAAGGGATCGCCGCGCTGTACTCGCCGCGGACGGCGATCACCGATTTCTCGCGGATCGCGCAGTCCTTCGCCGCGGACCTGGCGGATTCCGGTGGGGAGGTTCGGCTGTCGTCACCGGTGGACCGAATCCGCCGGACGGCGTCGTCCATCGAAATCGCGTCGGGCGGGGAGGTGCTGCGCGCGGACCGGGTGATCGTCTGCGCGGGACTGCATGCCGATACCGTCGCGGGCCTGGCCGGTGGCGACGCGGAGCCGCGAATCGTGCCTTTCCGCGGTGAGTACATGAATGTGGTTGCGGCGAAAGCTGATATGGTGCGCGGATTGGTGTACCCCGTCCCGGATCCGCGGTACCCGTTCCTGGGTGTTCATTTCACCCGGCGGGTCTCCGGAACAGTGGAGGTCGGCCCCAACGCGGTGCTTGCCTTCGCCCGTGAGGGCTACCGACGCGGTGACTTCTCGGCCCGCGATTTCGCGAATACCCTGCGCTGGCCAGGATTCCGCCGGATGGCGCGGCAGCATTGGCGCACCGGAATCGAGGAGATGTACGGTTCACTGTCGACAACGGCCTACATGCGTCGAGCGCAGCGCTATATCCCGGCCATCGGTGCCGCGGATGTGGTGCGCGGTGGTGCCGGCGTCCGTGCCCAGGCCCTCGATGCCGACGGCAGCCTGGTCGACGATTTCCGGATCGACCGGCTGGGCCCGGTCACCGCGATCCGCAATGCGCCCTCACCCGCGGCGACATCCTCGCTGGCCATCGCCGAGTACGTCGTGGACGTCATCGAGGGCAAGGACGCCCTCGTCGATCCGGGAGATCGTGGCACCGGGCAGCGCGAGCAGGATCGGTGAACGGGTGGCGACCAGGAACTGACATCCTCAACCGCCGCCGACCCTCAGGGGAACAGGTTGATCGGGTTCATGATGTCGGCGGCCAGCGTGAGCAGCATGTACGCCCCGCCGATCACCACCGCGACGTAGGTGAGCGGTAGCAGTTTCAGGTAGTCGACCGGGGCGCCCGGTGCCAGCCCCTTCCAGCCGCGGAAGGTGTTGCGCAGTTTCTCGTAGAGGACCACCGCGATATGTCCGCCGTCCAACGGCAGCAGGGGCAGGATATTGAACGCCCCGAGGAAGAAGTTCAGGCTGGCCAGGACCAGGATGAACATATTCCAATAGCCGCGCTCGGCCGTCTCACCGCCGATCTTGCTGGCGCCGTACACGCTGACCGGGGTGTCGGCGGTGCGCTCGCCCCCGGTGACGGCGTCCCACAGCGAGGCGACCTTGGCGGGCATCTGGGCGAGCGACTGGAAGGTACGGATGAACATCTCCCCGGTGAACGCCGCCGAGGCGGGAATCGCGGCGAGGACGCCGTACTGCACCGGTTCGTAGAACTCCTGACCGACGCCGACCACGCTCACTTCCCGGCCGGGCCCGCCGTCCTTGGGGTAGCGCAGTGCCTGCTCGGGCACGACCCGGATGTCCAGTGTCTGCCCGTCACGATCGACGGTGTAGGTGAACGGACCGTTCTGCTGCTGGGTCAGGGTCTGGAACTCGGTCCAGCTGTCCACTTCCTCGCCGTTGATCGCGGTCACCACATCGCCGCGTTGCAGCCCGGCCCGCTGGGCGGGACCGGGGCCGGTGCACGCGGCGAGCGTCCGATCGGGGTTCTGCGGTGCCACGCAGCTCATATCGCCGATGGTGGTCTCGGGCGGCTGATTGAGGTTGGGCAGACCCCAGCCGACCGCGAGCACGACGATCAGCAGGAAACCGAGCAGGAAATTCATCCCGATCCCGCCGGACATCACGACGAGGCGTTTCCAGGTGGCCTGCCGGTACATGGCCCGGTCGACCTCTTCGGGTTCGAGTTCGTCGAGTGCCGTCATTCCGGCGATATCGCAGAACCCACCGAGCGGGAGCCATTTCAACCCGTACTCGGTCTCCCCGCGGCGGAACGAGAACACCTTCGGGCCGAAGCCGATGAAATACCGGCGCACCTTCATACCGGTGGCCTGCGCGGTCCACATATGCCCGCATTCGTGCAACGCGATCGAAATCGTGATGCCGAGGGCGAACAACACGAACCCCAACACGAACAGCATGTGGTCTACAGCCCTCCTGCGGTGCGCAGATCATTACTCCCGGCCCGCACGGAGACCGGAGCGGTCGCGAGCACGTGTCCACAGTAGCCGCACGCGGGCCGTACCTCGACGATCCGCGATATCGATTACCGCTGTACGAGGATACGGGCCCGTTCGCGGGCCCATTCGTCGGCAGCGAGTACTTCGGCGAGTTCGGTGGGCTCGGCCTGCCACTGGCCGGCATCGTGTACGGCCTGTTCCACGGTGCGCACGATCTCCGGGAACCGGATCCGGCCGTCGAGGAAAGCCTGCACCGCGACCTCGTTGGCTGCGTTGTACACGGCGGTGACGCAGCCGCCCGCGGTACCGGCCCGGCGAGCCAGTTCCACGGCTGGGAAGGTCTCGTCGTCCACCGGTTCGAAGGTCCAGGTGGCCGCGGTGCCGAAATCGCACGGGGCGGCGGCGCCGGGAACCCGGTCCGGCCAGCCCAGCGCGAGCGCGATCGGCAGTTTCATATCGGGCGGGCTGGCCTGGGCGAGGGTCGAGCCGTCGGTGAAGGTGACCATCGAGTGCACGATCGACTGTGGGTGCACGGTGACCTCGATGCGGTCGTAGGGGATACCGAACAGCAGATGCGTTTCGATCAGTTCGAGCCCCTTGTTGACCAGCGAGGCCGAGTTCAGGGTGTTCATCGGGCCCATGGACCAGGTCGGATGGGTTTTCGCTTCGGCGGGGTTCACTCCGTCCAGCATTTCGGTGGTCCAACCGCGGAACGGTCCGCCGGAAGCGGTGAGAACCAGCTTGTCCACTTCGTCGGCCCGGCCGCCGCGCAGGCACTGGGCCAGTGCCGAATGCTCCGAGTCGACCGGGACCAGCTGCCCCGGGCGCGCGGCGCGGGTGACCAGCGACCCACCCGCCACCAGCGATTCCTTGTTCGCGAGCGCCAGTGTGGCCCCCGTCTCCAGCGCGGCCAGCGTCGGCTCCAGGCCCAGCGATCCGACCAGCGCGTTCAGGACCACATCGGCCTCGGTGCGCCGGACGAGTTCGGTGACCGCGCCGGCGCCGGTGAACGGGACGCCCAGTTCGGCTCCGGCGACCGGATCGGCGACGGCCACCGCGGTCGTCCCGGTAGCGGCCATCTGCGCGGCCAGCAGCTCGGTGTTCCCGCCACCGGCGGCGAGGCCGACGATCTCGAATCTGTCCGGATTCGCGGCGATCACCTCGAGCGCCTGGGTGCCGATGGAACCGGTGCTGCCGAGCAGGAGGACTCTGCGGAGATCTGACACCCGCCCATTGTCGCCGACCGTGCCCCTGCTGGCTACGACGGGCGGTCGTATGCCACGATATCGGGCAGTATCCGTTCTCTCAGGAGGAGCGATCGTGGCCGCCACGGAAGTCGAAACCACCAGCGACAAAGTCGTCACCAAGGTGGACCCCGCAGAGGTTCCGTCGGCGGCCTGGGGCTGGAGCGGGGAGTCCCGCCGGACGTTCCAGGTGGCCGCGATCGTGGTGATCGTCATCCTGCTGGGCATGCTCAAGGGCAACCACCACGGCAAGGTCGAGGATCTCTACCTGATCGGCTTCGCCGCGGCACTGGGCGCCCTCGTGATCAGGGACGTGCTGCTGCGGCGCAAACCCCGGTAGCCGGCGGGTTCCGCCGAAGGCTGCGGTATCGCGCGGAGAACCGTCGGTTACGGTGCGGTGACGTGCCGGTGCCGGTCCTGACTGTTGCCGATGTCTCGACGGCTCCCGGTCGGGGCCGGACTAGACTCGGCACCGACCGGCCGGACCAGTACGAAAGTAGGCAGCCGAAAGTGACCAGCACAGTCGGATTGGGGATGCCGACCGCACCGGTCGCGGTGCTCGCGCCGCGACGTAAGACCCGTCAGTTGATGGTGGGTGGTGTCGGTGTGGGCAGCGACCACCCGATCTCGGTGCAGTCGATGACGACGACCAGAACACACGATGTGAACGCGACGTTGCAGCAGATCGCGGAGCTCACCGCATCGGGCTGCGATATCGTCCGGGTGGCGTGCCCACGGCAGGAGGATGCCGACGCGCTACCCCTGATCGCGAAGAAATCGCAGATCCCGGTGATCGCCGATATCCATTTCCAGCCGCGCTACATCTTCGCCGCCATCGATGCGGGCTGCGCGGCGGTGCGGGTGAATCCGGGCAATATCAAAGAATTCGACGGCCGCGTGAAAGAGGTCGCCAAGGCGGCCGGTGCCGCCGGTATCCCGATCCGGATCGGGGTGAACGCCGGGTCCCTCGACAAGCGGATGATGGACAAATACGGCAAGGCGACCCCGGAAGCGCTGGTGGAATCGGCGCTGTGGGAAGCCGGCCTGTTCGAGGAACACGGTTTCGGCGATATCAAGATCTCGGTCAAACACAACGACCCGGTGGTGATGGTCGAGGCGTACCGGCAGCTGGCCGCGCAGTGCGACTATCCGCTGCATCTCGGCGTCACCGAGGCGGGGCCGGCGTTCCAGGGCACCGTGAAATCCGCGGTGGCGTTCGGTGCGCTGCTCAGCGAGGGGATCGGCGATACGATCCGGGTGTCGTTGTCGGCGCCGCCGGCCGAGGAAGTGAAGGTCGGCGGGCAGATTCTGCAGTCGCTGAACTTGCGCCCGCGCAAGCTCGAGATCGTGTCCTGTCCCTCGTGCGGTCGCGCACAGGTCGATGTGTACACCCTCGCCAACGAGGTCACCGCCGGTCTGGACGGCCTGGAGGTGCCGTTGCGGGTCGCGGTGATGGGATGTGTCGTGAACGGCCCGGGCGAAGCCCGCGAGGCCGATCTGGGCGTTGCTTCCGGTAATGGCAAGGGCCAGATCTTCGTCAAGGGTGAGGTCGTGAAAACGGTGCCCGAGGCGCAGATCGTGGAAACCCTGATCGAGGAGGCCATGCGCATCGCCGAGGAGATGGGTGAGGACGCCGAGGCCGGGCAACCGGTCGTCAGCGTGGGCTGAGCGCCCCACGCGTCCGGCCTGCCACCGGGGCGGGCCGGACGGCGATGTCCGGCGCGGATACACGCTTTTCGGATATGCGTACCGTCCCGGCTCGGTTCATGGCAGGCTGTTCTAGGTGCGGAGTCTGCTGGAGCCGACCCGGCGTGCGAAATACGTTCCCGCGCGCCAGCTCGCCAAGCGGGACCTGGCGCAGGTACTCCGGGTCCTCGACGAGGATCCGGTGGCCACCTGCATGGTCGCTGCCCGGCTACAGGAATACGGTCTGGACAACCGGTGCGGTCAGGGTGAGTTGTGGAGCCACGGCGGCCCGTCCGAATCACTGTGCTTCTCCGGGGTGAACCTCATCCCGCTGCGCGGCGGGCGTGACGCCCTGCGTGCTTTCGCCGATCGCGCGATCCGCTGGCCTCGGATGTGCTCCTCGGTCGTGGGGCGGCAAGAACTGGCACTGCCGCTGTGGGAGATGCTCGCCGATCATTGGGGTCCCGAACGCGAGATACGGGGCGCGCAGCCGCTGCTGGCGCTCACCGATACCGCGGTCTCGGCCGCCGACCCCGAGGTGCGCCAGGTCCGGCCCGAAGAACTGGACCGGTACCTCGCGGCGGCGATCGCGATGTTCATCGAGGAGGTCGGCGTCGATCCACGCGCCGGCGACGGGGGCCGCGGCTACCGGCGCCGGGTGGCCGGGCTGATCGAGGCCGGCCGGGCCTGGGCGCGGTTCGTCGACGGTGAGGTCGTGTTCAAGGCCGAAGTGGGTGCCCAATCCCGCCGCACCGGTCAGATCCAGGGTGTCTGGGTGCATCCGGAACATCGCGGGCAGGGACTGGGAACAGCGGGAACGGCCGCGGTCGCCAATTCGGTCGTCGCCGCGGGCCGGACGGCCAGTCTGTACGTCAACGACTACAACGAGGTGGCCCGGCGCGCCTATCGGAAGGTCGGATTCCGGCAGATCGCCACCTTCGCGACCGTTCTGCT
Organism: Nocardia sp. NPDC001965; assembly: GCF_053594175.1. Classification (NCBI taxonomy): domain Bacteria; kingdom Bacillati; phylum Actinomycetota; class Actinomycetes; order Mycobacteriales; family Nocardiaceae; genus Nocardia; species Nocardia sp. NPDC001965. The sequence goes on along the minus strand of NZ_JBSFDZ010000012.1, from coordinate 31,964 downwards.
CGACTGATCCGGACCGGATCCGGTGTGCCGCAGGTGATCACCGGGTCCGGTCGCCTACCATCGGCTGCGATGGCGATCCGGTCGGCGCTCGTGATCGTGGTCACGGCGCTGATGTTCGCCGTGACCGGCTGCGGGGCGGGCTCGTCCGGGCCGATCACCGCGGCGGACAGTTTCCTCGACGCCTTCACCGCCCGCGATATCGAAACCGCTGCCGGCCTGACCACTCGACCCGAAAAGGCTTTCGCCGCATTGACTTCGGCATGGGACGAACTGGACGCCGAAGAACTCCGGGCGAATACCGGGGCGGCGCGGATCAGCGGCGATACCGCCACGGTCGACTACACCTACGAATGGCGGCTGACCGGCGGTCGCGCCTGGACCTATTCGGGGCAGCTGCCGATGGTGCGCAGCGGTGGTTCCTGGACCGTGCGCTGGAGCGGAGCGGCGATCCATCCCCGGCTCGGCGACACCCAGACCCTGGCGCTGTCGATCGAGCCGGCGCCCCAGGCGCGGGTGAACGAGCAGTCCGGTAGCGATGTGCTGGTGCCGGGCACAGTCTCGCGGGTCACTTTCGATGCGGCCGACACCGCGGATCCGGAGCGGGTGGCGACGGCGTTGTCGCAGGCTCTGGTCGATCTCGACGAACGGTTCACCCCGCAGCGCATCCTGGATTCCGCGCGTGCCGCCGACGGTGGTGTGTACACGGTGGTCGTGCTGAACGAGGCCGAGTTCGGCCGGGCGGGACCCCGGCTCATCGGGCTTCCGGGGGTTCGGGTGACCCAGGAGTGGGATATGGCGCCCACCGACCGGAGATTCGCTCCCGATCTGATGGCTCAGGTGCGGCAGACGGTGATCGCCGATGTCGACGGGAGGGCGGGCTGGCAGGTGGTGGCCCGCAATGCCAACGGCGCCGAGACCGGGGTATTGCAGGAGGTGGCCGCGCAGCCCGCCCCGTCGTTCGCGCTGAGCGTGGACCGGCGGATCCAGAACGCGGCCCAGCGGGCAGTCGACGGACGCCGGGAACAGGCCATGATGGTGGTGATCGAACCCTCGACCGGCGGGATCCTCGCGGTTGCGCAGAACACGGCGGCCGACGGGGACGGTCCCGTCGCCACCATCGGTCAGTACCCGCCCGGTTCGGTGTTCAAAACGGTGACCGCCGCCGCTGCCATGGTCGCGGGGGTCGCGACGCCGGAAACGGTGGTGTCCTGCCCGAGCGCGATCACCATCGGCGAGCGGATGATTCCGAATTACAACGGTTTCTCGGTCGGCGACGTATCGATGACCACCGCGTATGCGCGGTCGTGCAATACCTCGTTCGCCCGGTTGGCCAGTGAATTGCCGGAATCCGCACTGACCGACAGTGCGGCGGCTTTCGGAATCGGTCCGGATTATTCCGTGGCGGGGCTGCCGACCTTTTCCGGGTCGGTGCCCGCGACCGAGGATCGCACTCAGCGGACCGAGGACGGAATAGGTCAGGGGCGGGTCGTGGTGAGTCCGTTCGGTATGGCCCTCATGGCCGCGACCGTCGCCGCGGGCGCGGCACCGACTCCTTTTCTGATCGCCGGACGGGAAACGGTGGTCGACGGCGCGCGGCCCGCGCTCGATCCGGACGTGGTGGCCGGTCTGCGGACGATGATGCGGCAGGTGGTCGTCACGGGTACGGCCGAGCGGATCGCCGACCAGGGAACGGTATTCGGCAAAACCGGCGAGGCGGAGGTGGAGGGAGGTTCACATTCCTGGTTCGTCGGTTACCGGGGCGATATCGCCTTCGCGACGCTGCTGGTCAGGGGCGGAAGTTCCGATAACGCGGTGGCTGTGACGCGAGATATGCTCGCCGCACTGCCCGCGGGGTATTGATCCGCGCGAGCGCTGACGGGCACTACTGTCCGGCCGTCTCGGTCCCCGCCGGGGTCGCGTAACGGTGACCGATATCGGTGATGCGGGTATCGGTGGTCACCGAATCGCTGACCCGGGCGGGTGCGACGACCGAGACCGTGTGGTCGGTGACCGGCGCGGACGAGGCGGTGTCGGTACCGAGGATCTCGACGACTCCGGTGCCCCCCAGGATCAATCCGGCGGTGATGAAAGCAACGGTGGAACGCTTCATTTCCGGCTCCCTCCGATTCAGAGGTTCGACAGACAGCGAGCTCGTGGTGCCGCTGCGCGACCGGGCTCTGCGGAAGTGTTATCTGGTGATTTGCTGCTCAGGTCAACCTAAGCCGCGAATGCGCGCCGAGACAAGATGGAAAGGTGCACAAAATCGATGATGAGCAAATCGTGACCCGGCTTTCGAATTCCGTGATCTACTCGTTATCTGCCATTCAGACTTTGTGCAGACTGGCCGCGAGATGATCCTGTAGTGGCAGGCCCACAGCGCCCATCTGCAGGGTGTAGTCGATGACTCCGGCGTGCATATGGATGGTGCGACCGAGCGCGGTCACCGACTTCGCCGTAGAGCTCAGGCCTATCGCGGTCGACTCCAGCTCCAACCGGATCTCGTCGTCGCCCAGGGCGAGTTTTCCCTCGCAGATCTCGGTGATCCCGGTGGGATGGGCGAGGATGAGTTCCACCCGGTCGGGGTCGGGGCAACGGAGATAACCGGTCTCCACATGGAGTGGGCGGTTGTCGTCGGCGTGCCGGGTGCGCTGCCGGTAGGTCAGGAAGGGCCGGCCCAGATGCCCGAATGTGATCTCCTCCAGATACCCGAAGGGTTCGATCGTGGGGTAATCACCCCGGCCCGCACCGCGCCAGGTGCCGAGCAATCCGGCCAGCGGGGCGACAGCGGGGTGCGGGGCGGGGATCTGCTGTTCGGCCACGGCCCACAAGAGTAGACCCTCGTGCCGGTATCGGAAGTACCCGTACCCGTCCGCGTGCCGGAGCGGCGCTACTTGTTGCGACGCCGCCCGAACGGCCAGAAGGATCGGGTGCGCCGACGGGGCAGCGCCGCGTAGACCATGGTCATTTCGGCGAACACCCCCGCTTCGCGTTCCCGGTCCGCACCGAAGTCGTCGCGGCCCAGAATCTGTGTGATCGAACCGGGCGCGATTGTGGCGAGCGCGTCGAGCAGTGAGGCATTGAGCGCGCCGAGTGAGATGCGGGTGGTGTCCGGATCCTCGGCGCCGGGCCCGCCGTGGCCCAGCAGCATATGACCGATCGCATGCAACACGATGTGGTCGGCATTGCGGCCCGAGGCCGATGCGTCGAAGACGATGATGTCGTCGTTCTTGCGGGCGATCCAGAGACCGTTACCGTTGCATCCCAGATCGGCCAGCGCCGACCGGTGGGCCGGCTGTAGAGAGATCGGCCGCTTCCGGTGCGCGGCCACCTCGGCGAGGTAGGCGTTGAGGTCCCACGGGCTGGGCAGGGGCACCGACCCAGCCGCATCGCCGAACCTGGCGTCCATGCTTGTCATCGGCGAATACGTTACCGATCGCGCGTCCGCTCGTCACTTCCGCGAATTCCCGCGCACCGGTGGAGAACCGGCGACCTGGGCGGGAAGCGGCCACTTACTCGATATCGATCTCCGGACCCACGGACCGGACATTGTGCTGTTTGTTCCACAGCGCGGTGAACGCCCACAGAACGACGCCGACCACCGAGAGCACCCCGGCGATGGCGTATTGCTGCGGATTGCGATCGGTGAACGGTGTGGCCAGATACGCACAGCACAGCGCACCGAGTACCGGTAGCGCGGTCGGGGTGCGGAAATGTTCGTGCCCGACCGTGTCCCGCCGGAGTACCAGGACCGCGATATTGACGATGGTGAAGACCACGAGGAGCAGCAGCGCGGTGGTACCGCCCAGTTCGGGTACCTCGTCGACGAAGGTGAGCAGCCCGAAGGCCAGCACGGTGGTGAACAGGATCGCGATATGCGGCGTGCGGCGGGCCCGGTTGACCCGGCCCAGTACCCGCGGGATCACCTTGTGCTTCGCCATTCCGTACAGCAGCCGGCTGGCCATGAGCATATTGATCAATGCGGAGTTGGCCACGGCGAACATGGTGATGAAGGCGAAGATCTGGGTCGGGAATCCGGGTGCGCCGATCTCCACCACCTGCAACAGCGGGGTATCGCCCCGGGCGAGTTCCCCGGGCGGGACCAGCGCCACGGCGGTGACGGACACCAGGACGTAGATGGCGCCGGTGATCAGCAGCCCGCTGATGAGGATCTTCGGGAAGATCCTGCTGGGTGCCTTGGTCTCCTCGGCCATGTTCACCGAATCCTCGAACCCGACCATCGCGAAGAAGGCCAGTGTCGTCGCCGCGATGACTCCGCCGAGGGCGGATCGGTCCCCGGTATCGAATTCGACGATCCGGCCGAAATCGCCGTTGCCGAAGCCGAGCGCCCACAGCCCGATGCACACCACGATCAGCAGACCGGACAGTTCCACACAGGTGAGCAGGACATTGGCTTTCACGCTCTCGCCGACGCCGCGCAGGTTGATCGCGGCGACCGCCGCCATGAACGCCAGGGCGATCACAGTGAGCAGTAGCCCGTTGCCGTCGAATTCGAAGGCCTCGGCGAAATTCGCCGCGAAGGCCTTGGCCGCCGTCGCGGCGGACGTGATACCGGAACTCATCACCGCGAAGGTCACCATGAAGGTGACGAAATGGATGCCGAAGGCCTTGTGCGTGTAGAGCGCGGCTCCGGCGGCCTGCGGGTATTTGGTGACCAGTTCCAGATAGCTGAGGCCGGTGATCATCGCGACCAGGAAGGCGACGAGGAACGGAACCCATACCGCTCCACCGACATCCGCGGCCACCCGGCCGGTGAGCGCGTAGATACCGGTACCGAGAATATCGCCGACGATGAACAGCAACAGCAGCCAGGGGCCCATGACCCGTTTGAGCTCCGGTTGCTGTGCCGGATCGGTCCGGTCGGTGACGTCTGCCAAGAGAACCCCTCATCCCCGCAGTGGCCGTACGAGCCGTGAATCGAACAGTCCCGGACTGGATACCCACTCGATACGGCCCGGACTCCTACTTCACCGGCCGTTCACCAGGCCAGCGCCTCCGCGGCCGCCGCCGCCTCCGCGATCACGACCGCGGAGTCGCGCGGGCTCAGCGCCATCGCCCGCAGCTGGTCGAACATCACCCCGAATCGCCGGATCTCGGTATGGCCCTCGACCAAGGCGTCACCGGAAATCCCCTCGACATAGACCAGTTCGGGATCGGTGGGGTCCGGGAAATCGAGAATTGTGAAGGAACCGGCCATCCCCGGGTGCGCGCCGGCGTCGAACGGCAGGATCTGCAGGATCACGTTCTTGCGTTTGGTCGCCTCGCCCAACCGGCGCAACTGGCCGCTCATGACCTCGGGTCCGCCGACGATCCGGCGGATGGCGGCTTCGTCGAGCACCACCCACAATTCGAGCGGATCGTCCTTGGCCAGTACCGCCGCGCGGTCCATCCGGGCCCGCGCCCGGCGTTCCAGATCCGAGGCCTCCAGTTTCGGCATGCACGTATCGATCACAGCCATCGCGTACTGCTCGGTTTGCAGCAGCCCGGGAACGAACGAGGTCTGATAGTGCCGGGCCGACAGCGCCACCGATTCGAAATTGATGTACGCGGCGTACACCTCCGAAAGACTCGCCTCGTACGGCCGCGACATACCGGGCTTCTGGGCGTCCGACAGCAGCTCCAGCGCTTCGTCGCGCCGGTTCTGCTCGACTCCGTAGAGGTCGAGCATGGTCATGAGGGTGCGGCGCTGCGGCCGGGCCTGCGCGGTCTCGATGCGGTACAGGGTGGTCACATTGATCCCGGTCCGGGCGCTGACGTCCTCTTTGCTCAGCCCGGCGTCGTCGCGCATCTCCAGCAGTAGCACCGAGAGCCGACGCAGGCCCGCCGTGAGGACGGTGCGTTTGCCTGCCATGTCATCCCTTTCGCCTCCAGCGGTACGGCCTGACCATCACATGTTCTCGTCCGTCGCGCCTCCTTCGAGCCACAATATCGAGGAAAGGCCCGATGTGGGACCGGCAGTGGTCACAATCAGGTGCTCATGACGTGATCTCGCGGCGTAGCACCTTTCCGGTCGTATTGCGCGGCAGCGGTGCGGCGGTGATCGTCCAGCGCTCCGGAACCTTGAAATACGCTAGCCGTTCGGCGGTGAACGCGCGGAGTTCGTCGGCACTCAGAGTATCCGGATCGTCGGTCACCACCACTGCCGCGACCCGCTGCCCCAGATCGTCGTCGGGCACTCCGAGCACCGCCGACTCGCGCACGGCCGGATGCTCGTCGAGCACGTTCTCTATCTCGGTGGGGTACACGTTTTCTCCACCGCGGAGAATGAGATCGGTACGGCGCCCAGCCATCCGGAGCGCGCCGTCGCCGAGCGTGCCGAAATCGCCTGTCCGCAGCCAGCGTCGGCTGTCGACGGCCGCGGCGGTGGCAGCCTCGTCCCCCCAGTACCCGAGCATCACGTACGGGCTGCGAACCCAGATCTCACCTTCGGTGCCCGCGGGTACGGGAACTCCGGCGGCGTCGCGGATCTCGACGGATACGCCCAGGATCGGGCGCCCCACGGTGTCCGGATCGGCGGCGAGTTCCGCGGGGGTCGCGACAGTGGCGGCGGTACCGCTCTCGGTGAGGCCGTAGCTGGTCGTCAGTGCGATTCCGGTGCCGGGCAAACGGCCTCGTAGGCGCCGCTGGAAAGCCGGGGAGGAGGGCGCGGCGTTCAGTGACAGCGAGGTGAGCGCCGAGAGGTCGTATCCGCGTAGATCGTGTTCCAGCAGGCGGGCGGCCAGGGTCGGTACTGCGCCCCAGTTGGTGACCCGCTCCCGCGCCATCAGCGCCAGTACCCGTTCGGCATCGAAGGCGCCGGTGTGCAGGACCACCGCTGCTCCGGTGCCGAGCCGGGGAATCGCGAGATTGTGCAGGCTGGCGATATGGAAAAGGGGTGAGGTGAGCAGAAACCTCTTATCGCTCGGTTCCCGGTGCGCGCGGCCGGCCAGTGCCGCGCCGAGCGCATCGGTGTAGCGGTGGTAATCGGCGATCGCGATCAGATTGCGGTGGGTGTGCACCACACCCTTGGGGCGGCCGGTGGTCCCGCTGGTATAGAGGACGACCGCCGGATCGTCCTCGGCGACCGGCGCCACCGGCGCGGTGCCCGGATGGTCGGCGATGAGCCGCGGTAGGTCCGCGGACGTGGTGAGGACGGGTACCCCGCTGGCAGCGGCCGGCGCGGCACGTTTCGCGTCCGCGACGACGACCGCGGGCCCGGTGTGCCGGATTCCGTATTCGATCTCCGGGGCGGCCCACCACGCGTTGTACGCGACCGCGACCGCGCCCAGGCATTGGGCCGCCCAGAAGGTGACCACCCATTCGGGGCTGTTGGCGGCCAGGATGCCGATCCGGTCGCCACGGCCGATGCCGTACCGCTCGGCCAGTGCCCGGGCCAGCGCGTGGGCTGCCGCCGCGTGCTCGGTGAAGGAGATGCGGCGGTCCGCGGTGACCAGGTAGTCGCGGTCACCCCAGGATTGTGAGGCGTCGAGCAGTTCGCGCAGTGAGCGGTGACGATCCCGCCGGACCGCGAGCGGGGCGCCGAGCACCGTCTCGGTCGACAGTTCGAAGGGTCCGCCGGGGCCGGTGAGCTCGGCGGCCGCGCGCGCGGCGGCGGCTCGGGGGTCTGGGGCACTGCTCATCGGGGTCCACATCCTTGTCGACAACTGTCCAGAGAATCCATACCGCATGGCGCGGGCGGATCGGCGACCGGCCGTGGCGATCGGATACCGGCCGTGCATCACCTGAAATGGGCCCGGGATCCGGAAATGGACCGGGGGCAGGGCATCCGAACGAGCTGGCAAACTATTGGCAATCGGTACTGTGTGTTTGAGCGTGCATCGCCGCTGTACGACCGTTCGCTCGCTCGGGGTCCGGAAAGGGTGTACGCCGGCGGTCGCCCGTGGACCCGTTACGGCGGGCGATGTGCCCGGGGTGCTTGTGTCGCAGCACCATAAGGATCGGTATGGTTTCCGCTGTGTGGTGCGGCTATATCTCGGCACGGTTGCGATGTGGTCGCGTAGCGCGTCGTCGTGCCTGGTCTCGTCGATGTGACGGGTATGGTTCGGGGCGGCGGGGATTCGGACCGCCGACGGGAACGGTCATGGCGGGTACGCGTTTTCGGTGGGACCGTGTGGGGTTCCGCGGAAGGGATCGTTAGGCTTGCGCAGGACGCTGTTCGCAACATTGCGTATCGAAGTCTTGTGTTCTTGCATATGTAAGAGCATGATCCAGCTAGCCTTGTTGTGAACAACGATCCGATGTCCGGGATTACCGAATCGAGAGCCGATCATGTTGGTACAGAGTGTGATGGTGCCGGGTGAGTTCGAGGGGTGCGGATGAGTGCACCCACTCTGGGGACCCTGCCGACTGCGCCACAACTACTGTGCGCCTTCCAGGGGCGGCGGTTCCAGGAGCGTGTGCTGCTGCGCTTCGCGCATGCGCTGGTCGAACTGCACAAACGCCGCGCACATGTTCGAGATATGGCGGAGATCGCCGAAATAGATTGTCGCCGTAGGCAACTCGTCGAAGAGATCAACGACTGGATCACCCGGAAGATGCCGCAACACCGCAACGGGGCCTCGTTGCACACCGAGAGTCTCGGCGCGGTGATCGACCGGATGGCGCACAGCTGGGTGGCCGCGAATCAAGCGATCGAGGCCGACGGAGTTCGCAGCGACCGGACGCACCGGCATTGGTACCACCTTGCCGAACTCGTCGACGGTTACACCGATTTGATCGCCGAGGTCGCGGGCGGGCGCCGACGGTTGCCGGTGCAGTAGAGGTTCGGCGGATCACCGCCACGTCCAGTCCGCTGGACGTCGTCGAACCTCTGAGTAGGGCACGCGAAAGACTGCAGATTGTCGAATGGCCTAGACCGAATGGAATCATACGGCGAACGTCCGGTTACCCATCGGTGCAGGCCAATTGGAGGTAGTTTCTGCCATGAGGCAGACGGAAGAGGTCGTAGGCGTCGTATCGGCGCACCGAGACCTCGACACAGGGACAGCAGCGGTGCCGGGAATCACCGCCCTGTCGAAGGTTTACCGGGTTCGTGCCGAACTGGACACGATGCTCGGCGAACTACGCCCCGGCGACCGGGTACCCGCCGAACGGGAACTGGCCGGTCGATTCGGGGTCGCCCGGGAAACGGTCCGTCACGCCCTACGAGATCTCGCGGTGGAGGGCCGTATCCGCAGACAGGGCCGGGGCACCGTCCTGGCTCGCCCCAAAGTGGTCCGCCCGCTGGCTCCCGAGCCCTCCGTCGAGGACGGGTCCGGAGTGGTGCGCAGTCTGCTGTCCTGGGAGGACGGCGAGGCCGACGCCGAGATCGCCCGAGACCTCGAACTCCCGCTGCGGACACCGATCATGACGCTGGAACGCCTGTTGCACGCCGACGGCGACCCGATCGCGTTGGAGCGGATCGATCTGTCGCTGGACCGATTCGGCTGGCTGCGCGCAGGTTTCGACCCGCTCGGTTCGCTGTCGGCGACGATCGGTGATTCCGGTGTCGAATACGGCGGTGCCACCGAACGGATCGAGACCGTGCTCGCCGCGCCCCGCGAAGCCGGGCTGCTCGGCTGCCGCCCGGCCGTCCCGCTGTTCCGGGTGGTGCGTCGCGGTATGGATACCCAGGGTCGGCCGATCGAGCGGGTCGCCGCCCTCTACCGGGGTGACCGGGTCGCCTTCGAGGTGCGTACGGGCGGCCGCGGCCGCTGACGCGCGGCCTGGGTGCTCGGCACCCGGGCCGACGGTACGTTCCCGGCGACCGCCGGGCCTGCGCCGACTACTCTGGAACCATGTCCGTGCGTACCCGCCAGCCGCTGCTTCCCGGAACCCCCACGCCGATCCGCGAGGTCCCTCGCGGTATCGAACGGCCGGAATACGTCTGGAAGAAGACCGCCAAGGAGGGGTCCGAACCCTGGGTGCAGACACCCGAGACCATCGAGAAGATGCGGATCGCCGGGCAGATCGCGGCCCGGGCGCTGGCCGAAGCCGGCAAGGCGGTCGCGCCTGGAGTCACCACCGACGAACTGGACCGGATCGCTCACGAGTACATGTGCGACCACGGTGCCTACCCCTCCACCCTCGGGTACAAGGGTTTCCCCAAATCGTGCTGCACCTCGCTCAACGAGGTGATCTGCCACGGTATCCCCGACAGCACGGTGGTCACCGACGGTGACATCGTCAATATCGATGTCACCGCCTATATCCACGGTGTCCACGGCGATACCAATGCCACCTTCCTGGCCGGTGAGGTCGACGAGGAGGTGCGGCTGCTCGTCGAGCGCACCGAGGAGGCGACCGCGCGCGCCATCAAGGCGGTACGCCCGGGGCGCGCCCTCAATGTGATCGGCCGGGTCATCGAGTCCTACGCCAACCGGTTCGGTTACGGCGTCGTCCGGGACTTCACCGGGCACGGTGTCGGCCCCACCTTCCACAGCGGCCTGGTGATCCTGCACTACGACCAGCCCGCGGTCGAATCGGTCATCGAACCCGGGATGACCTTCACCATCGAACCCATGATCAACCTGGGTGGGATCGATTACGACATCTGGGACGACGGCTGGACCGTGGTCACCAAGGACCGTAAGTGGACGGCCCAGTTCGAGCACACCCTGGTGGTCACCGAGACCGGCGCCGAAATCCTCACCCTGCCGTGAGCCGGCCCGGCGGGGCGCTGCTGGTCGCCGGGACGACTTCCGATGCCGGGAAGAGTGTGCTGGTCGCCGGGATCTGCCGGATGTTGCGGCGGCGCGGGGTGCGGGTGGCGCCGTTCAAAGCGCAGAACATGTCGAACAACTCCGTGGTCACTCTGGACGGCGGCGAGATCGGCCGCGCCCAAGCGCTACAGGCCCAGGCGTGCGGTCTGGAACCGAGCGTCCGGTTCAACCCGATCCTGCTGAAGCCCGGCAGCGACCGCCGATCCCAGCTGGTGGTGCGCGGACAGGTGGTGGATACGGTCGGCGCGGCCGACTATTTCACCCATCGCACCCGGCTGCGCGAGGTGGTGGCCGCCGAACTGGCCGCACTGCGCGACGAATTCGATGTGGTGATCTGTGAGGGCGCCGGGTCGCCCGCCGAGATCAACCTGCGCGCCACCGATCTGGCGAATATGGGCCTGGCCCGGGCGGCCGGGCTTCCGGTGCTCGTGGTCGGCGATATCGACCGGGGCGGGGTACTGGCGCATCTGTTCGGCACCCTCGCCGTACTGGAACCCGAGGATCAGCGGCTGATCGCCGGATTCGTGATCAACAAATTCCGTGGGGACGTGGGGTTGTTGCGGCCCGGACTGGACCAGCTGACCGCCCGCACCGGCCGGCCGACGCTCGGGGTGCTCCCGTACTGCGACGAACTGTGGATCGACGCCGAGGATTCGCTGGGCACCGTGGCCGGCGCCCCGGTGGGCCGGCCGGCCGGCCCGATCGGCAGCGAATGGCTCACCGTCGCCGCCGTCCGGCTGCCGCGGGTCTCGAACTCCACCGATGTGGAGGCCCTCGCCTGTGAGCCGGGGGTCGCGGTGCGGTGGGCCGACGATCCGTCCGCACTGGCGGCCGCCGACCTGGTCGTACTGCCCGGCAGCAAGGCGACCGTGGCCGATCTGGCCTGGCTGCGCCGGACCGGTATCGCCGAGGCACTGACCCGCCGGGCCGCGGCGGGCCGGCCGATCCTGGGTATCTGCGGCGGCTATCAGATGCTGGGCAGCCGGATCGTGGACACGGTCGAGTCCGGCGCGGGCGAGGTGCCCGGGCTGGGACTGCTCGATATGGATATCGAATTCGGACGGGCGAAGATTCTGCGCCGGACGACGGCGGTGAGCGCTCCCGGCGCGGGGCCGGGACCGGCCGGTACCGGGGCGACCGGCTATGAGATCCACCACGGATACGTCCGGCGTACCGGCGAGGAGCCCTGGCTCCGTCTGACCGGCTGGACGTACGGCGGCCCGGCTGCGGGCGCGGCGGAGCCCCCGCCCGGGGAACCTGTCGCGGAAGGTGCCGTTCGGGGCGCGGTCTGGGGCACCCACCTGCACGGGCTCCTGGAGTCCGACGAATTTCGCCGGAACTGGCTCATCACCGTCGCCCGGTGCGCCGACCGCACCGGATTCACCGTGGCACCCGGGACGCGGGTGGCGGCCGTGCGCGCCGCACAACTCGATCTGCTGGCCGATCTGGTGTCCGAGCATCTGGATATCGCCGAACTGGAGCGGCTGCTGACCGAGGGGGTCCCGGTCGGCCTGCCCAGTGTCGGTTCCACGCTGGACGCGCTGTCGGGCACGAGCTGAGCGGGACGGTCGCCACCCCCGGCGCCGTGTCACGATCTCTGCGCTGTCCGACCCGGACGCACCCGGGGCCCGGGCGGGCGGTGTAGCGTCAACCGGCATGGAATCTCGGCGCATCGCGGTCGGTGACCGGGACTGGACGGTGCGGGTGGACGGGCCGGTAACCCAGCACAGCGTGCTTCTGCTACCCGATTCCGGTGACCCGCCGGACGTCTACGACCGGGTCTGCGCACGTCTGCACAGTTCCGATCTGCGGACCATCGTGTTCGAAACAGCCGACGGGCTCGATACCGCCGGTGTGTACGCGGCCCTCGACGAGATCGGCGTGCCCTGGGCCAACGTCGCCGGGCGGGGTTCCGGAGCCAGCGTGGCGTGGGAGGTGTGCGCGAAGGGTTTCGGCCGGTTCGTCAGCCTGGTCGTCGCCGACCGCGGGCATCCGGCGGTGCCCGACGGTGCCGGACAGATACTCGATCCCGGATGTCCGGCGGTCGAACTGCCCACCACCGTGCTGGTGACCAAACAGCTGCCCCGTCCGGTCGCCGACAACTCCGGGCGGCACGTCTACGGCGAATTCCGGGTGGTCGGTGTCGACGTCGACAATGTCGCCGCCGAGGCCGATCAGCAGTTCGCGACCGAAATCGTGCTGCGCACCAGTATGTGGTGAATCAGGCCGGTCGGCCCGCCAGCCAGTCGAGCCAGTTGTCCAGCTCCCGGAACGCCTCGGTGCGGGGAACCTCGGCCGACAGGAACACATCGTGGCGGGCGCCGTCGATCGGGACGATATTGGTGCGATCACCCAGGCAACCCGCCCAGCGTTGGATCTGCGCGACATCGAGTACCGCGTCCGCGACGTCCACGGTGGGCCCGTACTCCCGCGCGAACTCGGTGAGTTTCGACCGCAGGAGCAGCGCGGGCACCCCGATGTCCAGACCGCGATGCAGCCGTGCCTGGCCCAGCCGGATCGCCCGCAGCCAACCGGCCCGGACCGGGAAGCCGTACCGCGGTTTCCAGTCCAGGTCGTAGTCCCATTCCCCGCTCATACTCTGATGCAGGCTGTCGCCGTAGGCGCTGGATTTGCCGAGCGGAAGCGCGGACTTGGCCCGGAACCGGCCGACAGTGTTGATGACCTGGGTGCCGACCGTGCGGACATAGGCCGGGCCCTGCAGATCGAACCACGGGCTGTTCAGGACCAGCCCGCTGATCCCGGCTGCCGCGCTTCCGCCCGCGCGCTGTAGCCGGTCCAGCCACAGCGAGGCCACCAGACCGCCGGTCGAATGTGCCACCACCAGCACCTTCGCCGACGCCTCGGCCATGATCACGCGCAATGCCTCGTCGAGCTCGCGATCGTAGAGTGCCAGGTCGCTGATGAAGTGGGGAGTTTGGCCGGGCTGCAGCGATCGACCGCATTTGCGCAGGTCCAGCGCATAGAAACGGTGCCCGCGGGCGGCGAAGTGTTCGGCGACGTGCCGCTGGAAGAAATAGTCGGTGAACCCGTGGACGTAGAGCACCGCGTCGGCCGTGGCCGTGACGTCGGGCAGATGGCGGACCAGGGTTGCGACGATATCGCCCTCGCCGTCCGGATCGGGCCCGAGCTCCAGTGTGCGGAATTCGTACTCGTCACCGAGGACATCCGGCTGCCATTCGGCAGCTCGTCCGAGGGCGCTGGTACCGGCCGCGGATTCGTTCGTCACGGCCTCCAATCTAGGCGACCGATGAGTAGCAACGGCAGGCCCGAAGGTGACGAGGTGGAGGAATCTACGTCACAATCGCCGCCCTGGCTGCGGATTCTGTGCGTGTCGAGGTGCACAATTGGCAATAGTGAACGACGGGTAACCTACATTTCGGCCGAGCCCGGCGGGCTCACCATCGCGACCCGTACACAACTGCACAATGCGCCCGTGCCCCAGCGGGCCCGCATCCCACGGATGCGCGCCCCGCGCATCAGGACAAGGAAGTCGAACACCCGTGCCGAACGCTGCCCAGACTGAAAAGACCGATGTAGTCCTCATCGGTGCCGGCATCATGAGCGCCACGCTCGGCGCGCTGCTGCGTCAGCTGCAGCCGGACTGGTCGATCTCGGTGTTCGAGCGGCTGGACGCCGCCGCGGCCGAGAGCAGCGATCCGTGGAACAACGCCGGTACCGGACATTCGGCACTGTGTGAGCTCAACTACAGCCCGCAGAAGCCGGACGGTTCGGTCGATATCGGCAAGGCCGTCGATATCAACGAGCGTTTCCAGGTGTCGCGCCAGTTCTGGGCCTACGCGGCCGAGAACGGCATCATCGGCGATCCCTCGCGGTTCATCAATCCCATCCCGCACGTGAGCTTCGTGCACGGCGCCGACGACGTGGAATATCTGCGCAAACGCTACGAGGCGCTGTCGCGGCACCCGTTGTTCGCGGGGATGGAGTACATCGACAGCCCCGACGAGTTCACCCGCCGGCTGCCGCTGATGGCTCGGGGCCGCGATTTCTCCGATCCGATCGCTCTCAACTGGTCCGACGGCGGCACCGATATCGATTTCGGATCGCTCACCAAGGAACTGCTCGCCTATATCGGCGCGAGCGGCGGGGAGATCGGGTTCGGTGTCGAGGTCCGTAATCTGTCCAAACAGAAAGATGGCAGCTGGAAGGTCACGGTGCGCAATACCCGCACCGGCCGCACCCGCACACTGATCAGCAAATTCGTTTTCGTCGGGGCCGGCGGCGGGGCCCTGCCGCTGCTGCAGAAGGCGGGGATCAAGGAGATCCGCGGGTTCGCGGGCTTCCCGGTCTCGGGACAGTTCCTGCGGTGTACCGACGCCGATCTGATCGACCAGCACGGGGCCAAGGTGTACGGCAAGGCCGCAGTCGGTGCGCCGCCCATGTCGGTACCGCACCTGGACACCCGCGTGATCAAGGGCAAGCCCGGGCTGCTCTTCGGCCCGTATGCCGGATGGACCCCCAAGTTCCTCAAGGACGGCAGCAACGCCGACCTGTTCAAATCGATCAAACCCGGCAACCTGGTCCCGATGCTCGGCGTCGGCGTCACCGAATTGAGCCTGGTCAAATACCTGGTCACCGAGCTGATGAAATCGCAGTCCGGCCGGGTGTACACGATGGAGGAGTTCATTCCGCGGGCCGAGGGCCGGGACTGGGAACTCATCACCGCCGGGCAGCGGGTCCAGGTGATCCGGCGCAAGGGTGCCGGTGGGGTCCTCGAACTGGGTACCGCGGTCGTCACCGCGCAGGACGGCTCCATTGCCGGACTGCTGGGCGCGTCGCCGGGCGCGTCGACCTGTGTGACGGCCATGCTCGATGTGCTGGAACGCTGCTTCCCGGCCGAGTACGAGCAGTGGACACCCAAGCTGAAGGAAATGGTCCCCTCGCTGGGTGTCAAGCTGTCGGAGGACCAGCGGCTGTTCGCCGAGGTGTGGGAGTGGACCGGTAAGGCGTTGCAGCTCAACCGTTCCGAGGAGCCCACGGCGGTCGGCGCCGGCGTCTGATCCGACAGTCCGACGCTGCGGCCCGCGGGACAGTGAACCCCGCGGGCCGCAGTCGTGTCACCACTGTCGCGGACCGGGCGCCCGCGGGCGTTCACGTGCATATCGGGCCGAGGTGTGATAGCAAGGCGCGATGATGTCAACGGTCGCACTCCGCCGGTCATGGGCGCAGGATCTCGATAACGCCACCCTGTACGAGTTGCTCAAGCTGCGTGTCGAAGTGTTCGTGGTCGAGCAGAAGTGCGCGTACCCGGAACTGGACGGGCAGGACCTGTTGCCGGAGACGCGGCATCTGTGGCTCGACGACGAGGGTGAGGTCATCGCGACCCTGCGACTGCTCGAAGAGCACGACGACGGCGTGAAATCCTTCCGGATCGGCCGGTTGTGTACCGCGGTCGAGGCCCGCGGGCACGGCTACACCACCCGGCTGTTGCAAGCGGCCCTCGCGGAGACCGGTTCGCATACCGTCCGGCTCAACGCGCAGACCTACCTCATCGATCTCTACACCAAGCACGGGTTCGAGGTGGACGGTGCGGAGTTCATCGAGGACGGTGTCGCGCACGTACCGATGCGCAGGGGTTGACCGCGCGCCCGCGGCCCGTCTCGGGCAGGGGAGGACCGGGCCGGCCGCGGGCACGTTTTAGAGTGGGGCCGTGTCCTCCACCGAAACCGCCCGGCCCGCATCCCGCCCGACCGCATCCGCCGCGGACGGTGGTGAGGCCGGGTTCCCGTTCTCCGCGGTGGTCGGCCAGGAACAACTGCAGCTGGCGCTGATCCTGTGCGCGGTGCACCCCGGGATCGGTGGTGTACTGGTCCGCGGCGAGAAGGGGACCGCCAAGTCCACGGTGGTCCGGGCGCTGGCGCGGCTGCTGCCGCCGGTGGTGGACGAATCCGGCGCCCGTCCGGCGCGCCTGGTGGAACTGCCGGTCGGCGCCACCGAGGACCGGGTCGTCGGCTCACTCGATCTGGAACGCGTCCTGCGCGACGGCGAGCAGGCGTTCCGGCCCGGGCTGCTGGCCGCCGCGCACCACGGTGTCCTGTACGTGGACGAGGTGAACCTGCTGCACGACCATCTGGTGGACGTCCTGCTGGATGCGGCCGCCATGGGCCGGGTGCATATCGAACGGGACGGGATCTCGCATTCGCATCCCGCCCGCTTCGTACTGGTCGGCACCATGAACCCGGAGGAAGGTGAGCTGCGGCCCCAGCTGCTCGACCGATTCGGACTGACCGTCGATGTGACAGCGTCCCGGGATGTGGACGTCCGGATGGCTGTCGTACGGCGCCGGCTGGACTACGAGGCCGACCCCGGAGGTTTCGCGGCCGCCTACGCGGGCGCCGACACCGAGGTCGCCGATCGTATCCTCACCGCACGCGACCGGCTCCCGGACGTCGTGCTCGACGATGTGGAATTGCGGCGGATCGCCGCGGTGTGCGCCTCCTTCGATGTGGACGGTATGCGCGGGGATCTGGTGGTGGCCCGTACCGCCGTCGCGCATGCCGCCTGGTGCGGACGCGGCGCCGTCACCGCCGAGGACGTACGGATCGCGGCCGAGCTGGCGCTGCCGCACCGTCGGCGCCGGGATCCGTTCGACGAACCCGGGATCACCCCCGAACAGCTCGACGACGCGATGCGCGACGCGGCCGAGCACGCTGAGGACAGGCCGGATCCGGCCGACCGCGACGAGGCGCCCGAAGGCGGCCCGCGCGATCCCGACGACGATCCCGACGGTCCCGGCGGCGGCGCGGACACCCCCGGCGACGACACCTCGGGAAACGAGAACTCCGGCGAGCGGGGTGGGCCCGGCGGAACCGGGCATACCGGCGCACCGGCGGCGACGCCGGTCCGGCCGCCCCGCTGGGAGGTACCGGGTGTCGGCGAAGGCGCGCCCGGACGCCGGTCTCGGGCGCAGACCCGGCAGGGCCGGGTGGTGAATTCGACGCCGGAACCCGTCGGCGGATTGCATCTGCTGGGCACGCTGCGGGCCGCGGCGCCGCAGCAGCGGGCGCGGGGGCGGCGCACCGGTCCGCTGGTGCTCGCGCCCGGTGATCTGCGCGGTGCCCACCGCGAAGGCCGCGAGGGCAATCTGGTGCTGTTCGTGGTGGACACTTCCGGTTCGATGGCCGCCCGCGATCGTCTGTCCGCAGTGACCGGCGCGGTGGTGACCCTGCTGCGCGACGCCTACCAGCGGCGCGACAAGGTCGCGGTGATCTCGGTACGCGGCGACGAAGCCGAACTGGTGTTGCCACCGACCTCTTCGATCGATATCGCCGTCCGCCGCCTCACCGGACTGCGCACCGGCGGGAAGACTCCGATCGCCGCGGGGCTGCGGAAAGCCCGGGAGGTGGTCTACCGGGAACGTGTCCGCGATCCGCACCGGCGGCCGATGCTGGTCCTGCTCACCGACGGCCGGGCCACCGGCGGAAGCGATCCGGTGCCGCGTGCCCGCGCGGCGGCCGGCCGGCTGGCCCGCGACGGGGTGACCTCGGTTGTGGTCGACTGCGAACGCGGAATGGTCCGGCTGGGGCTGGCCGCGGATCTGGCGACCGCCCTGGGTGGCACTGTCGTGCGGCTCACCGAACTGACCGGCGCCGCGGTGGCCGATGTGGTCCGCACGGGTGCCGGTGGCGCGCGAGCGGCCTGACCCGGACCGGGATCACCGGTTGCGCACGAAACCGAATCGGATCGAGGAGATCGCATGCCCAAAGGGGTGCCGGAGCAAGTTCCCGACGACGGCCTGACCACCCGGCAGCGTCGTAATCAGCCGGTGCTCGCCGTGCACACCGGACCGGGCAAGGGTAAATCCACCGCCGCCTTCGGGATGGCGCTGCGGGCCTGGAACCAGGGTTTCGATGTGGCGGTCTTCCAGTTCGTGAAAAGCGCCAAATGGAAGGTCGGCGAGGAAGCGGCCTTCCGCGAACTCGGGCGGCTGCACGACGAGACCGGTACAGGCGGGCCGGTGCAGTGGCACAAGATGGGCGAAGGCTGGTCGTGGACGCGTAAACAGGGCACCGAGACCGATCACGCGGCCGCCGCGCTGGCCGGCTGGCAGGAGATCGCGCGCCGGCTGCGGGCCGAGGAACACCGGTTCTATGTCCTCGACGAATTCACCTACCCGCTGAAATGGGGATGGGTCGATGTGGCGGAGGTCGTACAGACGTTGCGCGAGCGTCCGGGGAACCAGCATGTCGTGATCACCGGGCGGGACGCACCGCCGGAGCTGGTGGAAGCCGCCGATCTGGTGACCGAGATGACCAAGGTGCGCCACCCCATGGATGCCGGGCGCAAGGGACAGCGGGGTATCGAATGGTGACGTGGACCGGCCTCGCCCGCGGGACCACCGGGAGCCGGTGCGGTGCCTGTCGCCCGACCGCGAATCCGGTGCGATGAGCGTCGCCCCGGGAGTAGTGCTCGCCGCGCCGGCGTCCGGTAGCGGGAAGACCACTGTCGCGACCGGGCTCATCGGCGCGCTGCGCCGTACGGGCCGACGGGTCGCCCCGTTCAAGGTCGGGCCCGACTATATCGATCCCGGCTACCACGGCCTCGCCGCCGGCCGCCCCGGCCGCAATCTGGACCCGGTGCTGGTCGGACACGACCGGATCGCCCCGCTCTACCGCCACGGTGCCCGCGAATGCGATATCGCGGTGGTGGAGGGGGTGATGGGCCTGTTCGACGGACGGATCGACGAGCAGGCCGTCGACCCCGTCGCGGAGGGCTCCACCGCTCAGGTCGCGAGCCTGCTGGGGCTACCGGTCGTCCTGGTCGTGGACGCGCGCGGCCACAGCCAGAGCCTGGCCGCGCTGCTGCACGGTTTCGCCACGTTCGACACCGGTGTCCGGCTGGGCGGAGTGGTGCTGAACCGGGTCGGTAGCGCGCGCCACGAACAGGTGTTACGTGCCGCCTGCGACCGGGTGGGCCTGCCGGTGCTCGGCGCGCTGCCCCGGCTGCCCGAACTGGAGGTCCCGTCCCGGCACCTGGGCCTGATCCCAGCGGTGGAACACGGTGTCGCCGCGATGCGCGCGGTGGACGCCATGACCGAGCTGGCCGCCCGGCATATCGACCTGGCCGCGGTCGCCGCCCTGGCCGCCGCGCCGGAGGCCGGGCCCAGCTGGGACGCGGCAGCCGAGATCGCGGGCGACACACCTCCGCCCGTGGGGCCGGATCCGGTGATCGCGGTGGCCGGTGGACCGGCCTTCACGTTCGGCTATGCCGAACACCGGGAAGTGCTCACCGCCGCGGGCGCGCAGGTCGCGGTATTCGATCCGCTGCACGACACCCTGCCGGCCGATACCGCCGGGCTGGTACTGCCGGGCGGATTCCCGGAGGAGCACGCGGGCACGCTGGCGGCCAACACCGAGCTGCGCGCCGCAGTGGCGGCCCGAGCCCGGGCGGGGTTGCCGATCCACGCCGAATGCGCCGGGCTGCTGTACCTCACCCGATCCCTGGACGGTCATCCGATGGCGGGTGTGATCGACGCGGTCGCCGAATTCGGACCGCGCCTCACCCTGGGTTACCGGGAAGCGGTGGCGCTGGGCGATTCCGCCCTGTGGCGGACCGGTGAGCGGGTGCGCGGCCACGAGTTCCATCGGACCCGGCTGGTGGGATCCGGCGAAGCCCCGCCGGCCTGGGGATGGCGCACCGCGGGTGAACAGCTGCGGGAGGGTGCGCTCGTATCCGGGGTCCATGCGTCCTACCTGCATACCCATCCGGCCGGGAACCCGGTCGCGTTGCGCCGGTTCGTCACTGCCGCACGCGCCCATCAGCACACGCGGCCTGCCGCGCGCGCCCGGTGATGCGATCACACCACCATGCTCGTCGGGGCCCGGGCAGAACCCGGTGACGGGTTGCGCCCGGCGATCCGGTGCCGTCCCCATACCGCCGGTGGTGTCGCCGCAGCCGCTCGCGGTCGGGCTCGGGCTGCGTCCGGGTCTGTCCGTCGAAGGGGTTCTCGCGGCGCTGGCGGAGATCCTTCCCGGACAGCGGATAGCCTGCCTCGCGACTCTGGACCGCCGAGCCGGCGAACCGGGTCCCCTGGGGGCGGCCGCCGTGCTGGGAGTTCCGCTGCACGGCTATTGCGCCGAGCGACTGGCGCGGGTACCGGTGCCGAACCCGTCGGATCGGGTGCTCGCCGCACTGGGCGTTCCGGGTGTGGCCGAAGCCGCGGCGCTGCTGGCCGGTACCGGGCCGTTGCTGGTGCCGCGACAGGTTGTCGAGGGTGTCGTGGTGGCTGCGACCGCCGCGCGACCCGACCGGAATTCGCCGCGACAGGCCTGATTCCACTTACTCTGGAAGCCGATGCTTCCGGGCGGAGGCGGGCACGGCCGACGACGAGGTACCCGTCGAGCGGGTGAACAACCCGATCACCCATTCGGCCCGGGGCCGGCCGGTGCATCTACACCGCGACCGTCAACCGGTCCGATTCCGCCGAGTCCCGCTTCCACATCGCCGATCGTCCGACGCCGGAGAAGATCCGCCGACGGCACCGGCACAGGTGTGGACCACGCAGTGCCGGTCGTCGTCGAACTCGACGGCTACGGTGCCACCGACAGCAGATCAGCGAATCCGGTGGGGTCGTGCCGTCCGACGCTGGCGTGCTCGAAAAGACCCCAGCCCTCGGCATCTCCGCAGCGGGCGTGCGCGATATGGTCGGTCACACCCCAGGGGATCCGCCCGGCGATCGCCGGATCGGTCAGGTCGTAGCTGTTGGCCCACGACCAGTCCCGGCCCTTCCACTGTCCGTGCTGCCAGTCCGGGTCGCCACCGTAACCGCAACCGATATGCAGCGGGATCCCGGTGACGGTGCGGATATCGATGGTCAGCGGTTTACCGTCGGAAGTGGCCAGTTCCAGGCTCGCGCGTTCGGGATGGCGAGTCCCGGACCGGTAGTCGATGGTGATCCGCGGCCAGCCCAGTTGTTCGACCGAACCGTCCGGGAACACCCGCACGGCGTCGTTGAGGGTGCGGTAGCCGTCCGGGTTCTCCTGGATGATCACCACCACCGCGAAATCGTCGAAGCGCAGCGGTACGTACAGCCACCAGAACCCGCCCGACCCCTCGGTGGCGGCCCGCCCGGGGGGTTCTGCTTCGCCGACGGGACGGATTCCCCAGGACCGGTCCCGGGTACCGGTCCAGATCGCCGGATCCACCGGGATGTCCTCGCCGCGCAGCGTTATCGTGCCTGCCCAGGATCCGACCTGGGCGAATCGGGAGGCGTCCAAGGTCGGGCGGTTACCGGCGAGCATGACGTGCGGCTGCTCCTGGATTGCCGGGAAAGCGCCGGTCCAGGTGATATCGAGGCCCAGGTCCTCGTGCTCGCACACCACGCGGACCCGGTGCAGAGGTTCGACGACCTCGATCCGGTATCCGCCGACCGCCATATCGAGGCTCCGGTCGGTGCGGGCGTCGGAGAACCGCACCGAGGTGATCTCCTCGCCCCGGCGCACCGCCGCGTAACCGTCGACGACCCCGAGGTTCGGGTACACCCCGAATCCGGTGACCAGCATGAGGGCGCCGTCCCGGTTGTGCGCGTTGAAGTAGCTGCGGTCGTAGAAGTTCCGGTCACTGGACGCGGCCCGGGCGATGGGTAGCGGCGTCTGGTGGATCGGGAACTCGTCCAGCGGGCCGGGAGCCGTGGCCGGGGTGTGGGCGGTGGTTTCGCTCATCTCAGTCCCATCCGTAGGTGCCGTCGAGCATGGCTTCCAGGGTGGCGCGATGCATGATGTAGTCGTCGCGCTCCGCCGGTGCGGTGTCCTCGCCCATATGGATCATCCGGCGTTTGATGCGGGCCATGACGATCGCGTGCCGCAGCGCGGAATAGGTGAGGTAGAAGTCCAGGTCCCGGACGGTGTGGCCGCTGACCTTCTCGTACTGCGCCACCACCTCGTCGCGCCGCAGGAAGTCGGGGAGCCCGGGGAAATCGAAACCGGTGGCGATGTCCTGGAAGAAGCGGTGCAGGAAGATCATCCACGCCAGATCGAGTTCGCGTGGTCCCAGAGCGGCCATCTCCCAGTCCAATACCGCGATCGGGGTGAACCCGTCGTAGATGATGTTGCCGGGCCGGGCATCGCCCCAGCTGAGCACATCGGGCCCCGGATCGTCCGGGAAATTGCGGTCCAGCCAGTCGAAAGCCCGCTCGATCAGCGGGATCTCGTAACCGTCGTCGGCCAGCGCCCAGTTGTACCAGGCACGATCGGCGTCGATATGGCGGCGCAACGCCGAACCGGGCCCGTCCAGTTCCGGGAACCGTTGTGCCGGATCGGGTAACGCGTGGATGCGGGCGAGGATCTCGAGGGTGTTGCGGGTGAGTTCGGAGCGCTCGGCGGGCGTCGCGTCGTAGAGCCAGCCGGCGAACACATAGGGCGGATTGTCGCCGGGGATCCGCCCCTGTATCCGGTCCATCACGAAGAACGGGGCGCCGCACGCCGCGCTGCCGGTTTCCAGCCAGCGCAAGCGCGGCACCGGGACATCCGTGGCGGCGGCGACCTCGCCGATGACCCGATACTGCAGTTCCAGATCGTATTTCTCGAAGACCGGGAACGCGCCCTCCTCCGGGATCATTCGCGCGACGAAAGCGCCCCCGTCGGCTTCGCCGCCGGATTTCCAGTGCGCGTCGAACAGCACCGAGGCGCTGGACAGTCCACCGGCCTGCGGGCGCTGCAGGTTGCTGATCACCGGGGGGTCGTCGGCCCCGACCCGCTGTCGCAGCCATTCGGCGAGCTGCCCGGCCAGCGAATCCAGATCGCGTTCGCTGGTGGTGAGCTGCATATGTTCGGTGGGGTTCACATCGTCGGGCATCATCGTCCTCCTGACGCCATCCGGCCTCGGCGCGGCGACCGGCCCACCACCGTCTCGGTGACACGCCGTCGGGCCGCCCGCGTGCGGGAACTGTAACGTGTTTCAGTCCGGCCGGGGCCCGATTCGGCGGATCCTCGGCCTGCGAGAACCTCGCGTATCGGCCCCGCCATCCGCCGGGCCGACCATAATCCTTCGATGACCGGGGTGATGTGCGGTTCGTGACGGCCGCACGATTGCGGGAGGACGAGGATGAGCGTGACGCGCAACCGGAGGAATCCGGGCGGTCCGGGGGCGACCGACCGGGATCGAGCGGCCGGAGACCGGTCGTGAACCGGCTGCGCAACGCGGTCGCCGTCGTCGTGGCGGCCGGGTTACTGCTGGTGCTGGGGGCGGCGATCCGTCCGCTGTTCGTCGACGACCCGGGCCCGCCGGAGATCCTGTCGGCCACGGAGATCGGGTTCATCCAGGATATGGCGGCCCACCATGCTCAGGCGCTGGTGATGGTGCAGCGGCTCGATCCGGGCGCCGACCCCGCGGTACGGGGTCTGGCGGGTCAGATCGAGGACACCCAGATCTCCGAGATCGGCACCCTGCTGGGCTGGTTACGCCTGGCCGGTGCGCCGGTCACCGGCTCCGCGCCGATGAGCTGGATGCCCGAACAGACCCACGACCACCACGCCGCGCACGATCCGGATGCGGCCGCCATGCCGGGAATGGCCGCCCAGGCCGAACTCGACGCGCTGTCGGCCGCGCGTGGCCGCGATGCCGCGATCCTGTTCCTGCGGCTCATGCAGCGTCACCACGAGGGCGGTATCGGCATGGCTCGCGTCGCCGACGCGCTGCTCACCCAGGGAGTGGTCAAGCAGGTGGCCCGGGAGATGATCACCGCGCAGACCCAGGAGACGGGACTGATGGCGCTGCTGCTGGCGCAATTGGAGGCGAGTCCGCCGGGCTGAGCCGGAATGAACACCGGCGGGCGTGGGTTGCTCGTGATCATGAGCGTGATCTCGTTGCCCGATACCGTCAAGCAGTACATCGACGATGCCAAGCTGTACGTCACCGTGGCCACCATCGGCCGGGACGGACACCCGCATCTGACCGTCACCTGGATCGACCGGGACGGCGACGAATTGCTCTACTCCACCACCACCGACCGGGTGCAGGGTAAGAACCTGGCCCGGGATCCACGGATCTCGGTGCTGATCATTCCGCCGGACAACCCGTACGTCTACGCCGAGATCCGCGGGACCGCCACCCTCACCCCCGACCCCGATATGCTCGTCGGCGATCGGATGTCGATCAAGTACACCGGAAAGCGCTACGCCGAGTTCAATCCGGCTTCGGTGGACGACGGCCCCCGGGTGGCGGTGCGGATCACCCCGACCAAGATCACCGGCAGGCTCTGACCGCACCGAACCCTCCTGGCCGCGCCCGATGTTCCACCTCGGCGGCGGCTCGCCGGGCCCCGCCGCGCCGCCGGAGCCCACCGCAAGGGCGGGGCCTGCCCCGGTTCTGGGGCGACAGTGCCGGGTGTGAAGTGCCCGGTCGCCGGAGTGAAGACTCAGGATCATGAAGGTCTCGGCCAACGACGCCGGAGGCCGAGCCCACCACCAGGGCGGGGCCCGCCCCGGTTCTCGAGCGACAGCGCCGGGTATGAAGTGCCCGGTCGCCGGAGTGAAGACTCAGGGCCATGAAGGTCTCGGCCAACGACGCCGGAGGCGGAGCCCACCATAAAGGCGGGGCCCGCCCCGGTTCTGGAGCGACGGAGCGGGGGAGCGAAGCGGAGGAGCGTAGGAGTGAAGAACCGGGGTCACGAGGGCCCCGCCCGCCCCGCCGAAGGCGGGGCCGATCACACAGCCTGTGCCTCGTCCTGGGCGTGTTGGGCCCGGGCGACTTCTTGCGCGGTGTAGCGCAGGGTCAGCGCGATGATGCCCACCAGCAGTCCGCCGACTGCCGCGACCAGCAACGCGAGCGTGTAACCGTCGCCGAGGGCGGTGATCTCCGCGGCCGTCATCTCGGCCGGTTTCTTGATGGTGCCGCCTTCGGACAGCGTCCGGGACGCTGCGAGGGGAGTGAGCACGCCGATGGCGATGGGGGTGCCGAGGTTGAGGAACATCTGGCCGATCGCCGAGAGCGGACCGATCTCGTCCGGCGGTACGCCGACCAGCACACACAGCGGTATGAGCACCATGGCGATCCCGATCCCGAAACCGATCACCGAGAACAGTGGCAGCAGAGTGCTCCAGTAGCCGACATCGGCATCCAGGGTGGAGCCGTAGCCGAGACCGGCCATGAGCACCACCGCGGCACCGGACAGCAGCCAGCGCGGAGCGACGTGCAGGGCCAGCCGGGTGGCCACCGCACTGCCCAGGCCGACGCCGACGGTGAACGGAATGAACGAGACCCCGGCCACCAGTGGGCTGTAGCCGACCACATTCTGAACGAACAGGCCCGCGAAATAGGTGGTGGCGCCCAATATGCCGCTGGCGAGCAGGATCACCACGAAGGTGGAGACGCGGTCGCGGCTGTCGAACAGCGTCCACGGCAGCAGGGGGTTGTCCACATGGCGTTCCGCGAAGACGAAAACCGGCAGCAGCACCGCGCCCGCGATCAGGGTGCCGTAGACCAGCGGGTCGCCCCAGCCGAGTTCCGGTCCTTCGGTGGCGCCCCAGACGATCAGGGCGCATGCCAGGGTTCCGAGGAAGGCGCCGCGCACATCCAGTGTGAGACGGTGATGGTGAGTATCGCGGAGTGCGAGCAGCGCGCCGATCACGATGAGTGCGCCGATCGGCACATTGATCAGGAAGATCCATCGCCAGCTGGCCTCGGTGAGCGCTCCGCCGATCACCAGCCCGCCGACCGAGCCCAGCGCGACCATCGATCCGAAGATCGCGAAGGCCTGGTTGCGCACCTTGCCGGGCGCGAAGGTGCTGGCGACCAACGCGAACGCGGTGGGCGCGGCGAGTGCGGCGCCGGTGCCCTGGAAGGCACGTGCGGCGACGAGCATCTGTTCGCTCTGGGCCAGACCGCACAGCATCGAGGCCAGTGTGAACAGACCGACCCCGACAACGAACATGCGTCGCCGCCCGAACGAGTCGCCGATCCGCCCGCCGAGCAGCATCAGACCTGCGAACGGCAGCCCGTAGGCGGTGATGGTCCAGGCGCTGCCCGAGCTGGACAGGCCCATCTCCTCCTGCAGTCGCGGCAGGGCCAAGATCACTACGGTGCCGTCCAGCACCACCATCAGCTGTAACCCGCTCAGCACGAGAATGGCGAGACCGAAGGCCCGTTTCGTCACCGGGTACTGGGTAGCTGGGGGGTTATCGAGCACAGTGGGTCACTGTAACCGACGGTCGCCGGCCGTCACCGCCTCGCCGCTGAACCCTGCCGTGGGTCCGATCACAACGATCGCGGGCGGCCGGATACCTTCGGCGCGCACACGTTCGGCGACATCGGCGAGGGTCGCCCGCAGTACCCGCTGGCCACGCAGGGTCCCCTCCTGGATCACGGTCGCGGGGGTTTCGGCGGGACGGCCGCCTTCTCGTAGTACCGCGGCGAATTGCTCGATCCGTTCCACAGCCATCATCAGGATCAGGGTGCCGCGTAGCCGGGCCAGCGCGGGCCAGTCGACCAGCGAATCCGGATGGTCCGGCGGGATGTGGCCGCTGACCACCACGAATTCATGGGTCACCCCGCGGTGGGTGACCGGTATCCCGGCGGCGGCCGGAACCGAGATCGGACTGGTGATCCCGGGGACCACCGTCACCGGTACACCGGCGTCCACGCAGGCCTCGAGTTCCTCGTAGCCGCGACCGAACACATAGGGGTCGCCGCCCTTGAGCCGGACCACGAATTTGCCGGCCCGGGCGCCTGCGACGAGAACGTCGTTGATCGCCTCCTGCGCCATCGCGCGCCCGTAGGGGATCTTGGCGGCGTCCACCACTTCCACATCGGGTCCCAGTTCGGCCAGGAGCTCCGGTGGGGCGAGCCGGTCGGCCACCACCAGATCGGCCCGGGCCAGCAGCCGTCGGCCGCGCACGGTGATCAGATCCGGATCGCCCGGGCCCCCGCCGACCAGCGCGACACCGGGCGTCATGGGTGTCGCGTCGTCGGTGACCACACCGGACTGCAATGCCTCGAGCAGCGCGGTACGCACCGCGGCGGACCGCTTGTGCCGACCGCCGGCGAGTACGCCCAGGCTCATCCCGTCGTAGCGGGCGGTGGCCGGGGTGACCGCCGTCCCGGACTGCGCGTGATCGGCGCGGACGCAGAAGATGCGGCGTTCGGTCGCCGCCGCGACGACCGCGGCGTTCGTATCGGGTTCGTCGGTGCAGGCGATGGCGTACCAGGCGCCGTCGAGGTCACCGTCGCTGTAATCGCGCAGGGTGAGGGTGATCTGACCGGCGGTGGCCATACCCTCCACCGCGGGGGTGGCCGCACGGGTGATCACTTCGACGGCGGCGCCGGCGGCGACGAGCAGGCCCAGCCGCCGTTGTGCCACGCTGCCGCCGCCGACGACGACGACCCGGCGTCCGTTCAGATCGAGTCCGACCAGGTAGTTGGAGTCCCCGGTGGACAGGTTGTCGGTATCGGCTGACGTGTTCGGCACAAGGCTCGAGCCTACGGACAGGCGCACTGTGCGCCGCAGCCGCCCGCCGCGGATCAGGTGAGGACGACCAGTTCGGTAGCGGAGGCGATCTCTGTGCGCAGACCCGCCCGGTTCGCGACCCGGGCGACAGCGCGGATATCGGTGGGTTCGGAGCGGCCGAGTACCAGGGCACGAGCCAGCAGGCCTTTGTGGTGTTTGTTGAAGTGGCTGACAACGCTGCGCGATCCGTCGGGCGCTTCGGTGAGCACCGTCGCGGTGACTGCCCCCGGTACGCGCCCCAGTTGCTGGTAGATGCCCGAACGGAGGTCCACGACCAGTTCGTCGCCGGCCGCTTCGCGCAGGGCGGGGCCCAGCCGGTCGCGCCAGACGGCGGCCAGGGTCGGGTGGCCGGGCAGTTTCGAGCCGCCCGACAGCCGGTAGGCGGGGATGGGGTCGCCGGCGCGGACGGCGCCGAACAGCGCCGAACCCACCGCGATCCGGGCCATAGCCTTGGCGCGCTGCGCTTTGGTGAACGAACCGGCGCCGAGGGCGTCGTAGAGGACTCCGGTGTAGCGCTCCAGTGCGGGCCGGGTCGGGGAGGTGCGGACCGTGGCGTTGCGGGCCAGTTCGGTTTCGGAGTTCTTACCGAGCCCGAGTGCGGCGCGCGACGCCGCCGGATCTCCGGCCAGGGCGACCAGATCGCCGACCAGCCGATCGCGGATCTCGGTGAGCGAGCCGAACGCCAGCGCGGACAGATCCAGCGGGCCGCCGGAACCACCGTCGGATTTCGTTTCGGAAGGAGGGAGCAGCACCAGCACGACCGGTTACGGTACCGGTCGTCGCCGGGTGCGCCCGCCGGCCCCGGTGGCGGGGATGCCGGGTGCCGCGACCGCGGCCGGGCGGTCGTGCTCACGGGTGCGCTCGCCAGCGGTAATCGAGTGTGGCCGGCGAACGCGCAGGGGCTACGCTGGGCAACCGTGATCACCCGCCTCTCCCGACTGTTCCTCCGTACGTTGCGCGACGATCCCGCCGACGCCGAGGTGCCCAGCCACAAGCTGCTGGTGCGCGCCGGCTATGTGCGCCGCATCGCGCCTGGTGTGTACT
The DNA here is from genome assembly GCF_053594175.1 of Nocardia sp. NPDC001965. Lineage (NCBI taxonomy): Bacteria > Bacillati > Actinomycetota > Actinomycetes > Mycobacteriales > Nocardiaceae > Nocardia > Nocardia sp. NPDC001965. The sequence continues at coordinate 2,723 of NZ_JBSFDZ010000012.1, read as the reverse complement.
CGTGGCTGCCGCTGGGCCTGCGGGTGCTGCACAAGGTGGAGGAGGTGGTGCGCGAGGAGATGAACGCCATCGGCGCCCAGGAGATCTCGCTACCCGCGCTGTTGCCGCGTGAACCCTACGAGGCCACCAACCGCTGGACCGAGTACGGCGACGCCCTGTTCCGGTTGCAGGACCGCAAAGGTGCCGATTACCTGCTCGGTCCCACCCACGAGGAATTGTTCACCCTCACCGTGAAGGGTGAGTACAACTCCTACAAGGACCTGCCGGTCACCCTGTACCAGATCCAGGCCAAGTACCGCGATGAGGAACGGCCCCGGGCCGGCATCCTGCGCGGGCGCGAGTTCATCATGAAGGACTCCTACTCCTTCGACCTGGACGAGGACGGTCTGAAGGCCAGCTACAACGCGCACCGCGAGGCCTACCAGCGCATCTTCGACCGGCTGGGCGTGAAGTATGTGATCGTCGCCGCGACCTCCGGTGCCATGGGCGGCAGTGCCTCCGAGGAGTTCCTGGCCGACAGCCCGGTGGGCGAGGACACCTATGTCGTGTGCCGGGAATCCGGTTACGCCGCCAATGTGGAAGCCGTGGTCACCGCGGCGCCGGAGCCGCTGCCGATCGAGGGGCAGCCCGCGGCGCAGGTGTACGACACTCCGGACACTCCGACCATCGCGACCCTGGTGGACTGGGCGAACGGCGCGGGGATCGCCGAGCGTTACGGCCGGCCGGTCACCGCGGCGGACACCTTGAAGAACGTCATGGTGAAACTGCGCCACCCGGACGGGAAGACCGAGATCGTCGGTATCGGTGTTCCCGGCGATCGTGAGGTCGACGACAAACGGCTCGGTGCGTCGGTCGAGCCCGCCGAGGTGGAGTTGCTCGCAGACACCGATTTCGCCGCCAACCCGTTCCTGGTGAAGGGCTATATCGGCCCGAAGGCGTTGCAGGCCAACGGTGTCCGTTACCTGGTGGATCCCCGTGTGGTCGCGGGAACCTCGTGGATCACCGGCGCGGACGAGACCGGCAAACATGTCGTCGGCCTGGTGGCCGGTCGTGATTTCACCCCGGACGGCACCATCGAGGCCGCGCAGGTGCGCGACGGGGACATGTCGCCCGACGGTCGCGGCCCGCTGGTCTCGGCGCGCGGTATCGAGATCGGCCACATCTTCCAGCTCGGCTACAAGTACACCGATGCCTTCGAGGTCGATGTGCTCGGCGAGAACGGTAAACCGGTGCGGCTGGTGATGGGCTCCTACGGGATCGGCGTCTCGCGCATGGTGGCGGTCGTCGCCGAACAGCAGCACGACGACAAGGGCCTGCGCTGGCCCACCGAGATCGCGCCCTACGACGTGCACGTGGTGATCGCCAACAAGGACGAGGCAGCCCGGGCCGGAGCCGAGGAAGTGGTCTCGGCGCTGAACGCACAGGGTCTCGACATTCTCTTCGACGACCGGACCGCCTCGCCCGGTGTGAAGTTCAAGGACGCCGAGCTGCTGGGCATGCCCTACGTCCTGGTCATCGGCCGGGGGTGGGCCGAGGGCAAGGTGGAACTGCGCGACCGGTTCACCGGGGAAACCGAGGACGTTCCCGCCGACTCCGCGGTCGAGGTGGTGCTCGCCCGGATCCGCGGCTGATCGTGGTTCCGCTCGCTCGCCGAGCGACGGGTCACTTCTCGGTGGCCTGCTCGGCGAGCTGCTGCGCGGCCGCGCGTACCGCGGCCGGTGCGCTGTGGTCGCCGGTGATCGAATAGCTGATGATCGCGCCTTCGTGCAGGCTCAGCAGCTGTACCGCGAGCAGGTCCGGGGTGGCCGCACCCGCGGCGGCGGCGTGGTCGCGGAAGTAGTCGCGCAGCCATGTCTTCTCGGCGACGATCACCTGTCTGCCCGGGTGATCCGGTTCGGGCAGTTCGGCGAACGCGTTGATGAAACTGCAGCCCCTACTGCTGTCCGGTAGCCATTCGGGGAGGACGTCGAACGGTGTCAGCAACCGGCGCAGAGGGTCGCTCTGCTCGGCGAGGTGTGCGTCGATGCGGGCTCGCCAGCGGCGATCGCGATCTTCGAGATAGGTCACGAGCAGGCCGTCCTTGGAACCGAACCGGTCGTAGAGGGTCCGCTTGGTGACACCGGATTCGGCGGCGATGGTGTCGACGCCGACGGCATGGATACCGCGGGCGTAGAAGAGTTCGGCCGCCGTGTCCAGGATGCGCCGAGCTGCCGGTGTCAGCTTCGTTTCCGCGCTGTGCGCTGTGCCGGGCATATCCCACTCCTTGTGTTCACAGACCTGTGTACCTATCGTAGGGGAAGCAGGACTTTACAGATCTGTGTAGTGGAGGTCGATATGCAGGGTCTGATCCGATTCGTTCGCGATTTCGCCTACGGGCTACACGCCGGTCACGGGATACGGCACGGCGTGCCGCGGGCCGGGGCGGTTCGAGGGTGCCGGGCGGTCGGCGATGATGCGCGCGGCCGGGTCGGGCCCGTCCGGGTCGATCCGGCCGAATCCGGGCGGCCCGTGGTCGCGGGCAGCCTGCCGGCCTGAGTCTCGACCGTCGCCCGGTCGGGCCACGGTCGAGCGATCCCTCTCGGCAGCGGCGGCTGCCGCCGGCGCTCAGGCCCGGCCGGGTGCGGCGCTCCCTAGAGAGTGTCCTCAAAGTCTGGGCGGTTGAGGTGCCGGTTTGATTTGATGTGTGGTCGTGGTGGCACGTAGGCATGAATTGACCGAGGACC
>NZ_JBSFDZ010000011.1:152375-190752 GCF_053594175.1 Nocardia sp. NPDC001965 | reverse complement strand
GAGACACCTGAAAGGGTTGAGGCCCGTCTCGCCGTTCAGGCCTCGAAAGCGCATGCGCGAAGCGCGAGTCTCGAGGCCTGAACGGCGAGACACCAGGGGGCCTCAACCCCGCGCGCGCCAGCGCGCCAAAAACACAGCACCTTCGCGAGCAGGTCGCAAGCACACCGTGGCGGGCTGGTCTGCATCCACTGGTGTCGTGGGCTGGTTTGTGTCGCCTGGTGTCGTGGGCAGGCCCACGCTTCCCACCCCACAAGCAACCCCACCCACTTGACGTCGAGCCCCCCGAGCCCGCAACTCCGCCCACATCCTCGCCTTCTCGAGTGACCCGCCCGTCCCCACCAGAAGCCTGCCGGGCCCGCCGGTAGTCCATCCCGGCTTTCCTCGCGGTGATCTGCGCTGATCACCTGCTTCTCGTCGGTCGTATGAGTCGGCTCACTCGCTCTCTGTGTTCCCCGGCAAGGCTGCCACCTTCATAAATCCGGCCGTTCTCCCTTTGTCGGTCTTGTTCGTATCGTGTCGCCACGACCTCTGACCGGTCGGTGAGTCGGCGCCGCCCGGTGGTCTGGTATTACCCTCGGTGATCGCGGCCCGGGGCAACCTGCCGGGCCGGGACGCAAACCAGACGGTCAACCCAGTGGTTCGGCGGCCCCGACTCGAGCGGCCGTGAACCCGCGCGCACCGCGCGCCGGAACACAGGATGGAATGTATGTATCGGACCCGAGGCACATTGCTCGGTGTGGTGGCGGCGGTCGCGGCCGCCGGATTGCTCGCCGGCTGCGGCGACGACGAATCGACCGCGACCGGCACTCCCACGCTGTCGACCCAGGCCGGCACGCCGTCCGCCAGTTCGGCTCCGGCTCCTTCGGCCGAGAGTCAGGCGCCGGCTCCGGAGGGTGAGGCGCCCGCGCCCGAACAGCCGGCCGAGCCGGAGGCGCCGGCCGAGGAGCCGGAGCGTCCTGCTCCGGTGCCGCCGCAGGAGGCCGAATCCGGGCAGCTGGGTGAGAAGGAGCAGACCTTCGTCGACGAGCTGGGCAAACAAGGGGTGACTCCGTCGTCGCCGGATATCGCGCTGAGTATCGGTAATTACGTGTGCCAGGGTGTGGCCGCGGGGACCTCCGATGCCGATATGGCGACGTTCGTGAACGCGATGGCCGGTTCGGATCCGTCGTTCGATCCGGCGAAGATGCCGGTCGAGCAGGCGGGTCAGATCTACATCAGTACCGCCAAAGCGCACTACTGCTAGTGGTTGCCGATGAGTAGGGGACGTACCGGGCGCCGCCGCCCGGCGGGCTGTCTGACCGTGCTCGCGGTGGGAGTCGTCGGACTCGTCATCGTGATCTTGCTCTGGTACCTGCTGGCCGGGTGTCTGCGGGAGCCCGGGCCGGGCCCGGGTCCCGAGCCGGGCCCGGGTGAGCCGACGAGTCAGCCGGCGAGCTGCCCGGATGTGCAGATGATCTCGGTGCCGGGTACCTGGGAGTCCAACAGCGACGACGACCCGCACAATCCGACGGCCAATCCCGCCTCGCTCATGTTGAATGTGAGCGGGCCGGTCCAGGAGCAGTTCCCGGCCGGGCGGGTGGACGTCTACACCGTCCCCTATATCGCGCAGTTCTCCAATCCGGTGGCGATCCCGCCGGACGGTCAGGCGTCGTACAACGTCAGCCGGACCGAGGGCACGCGCCGGACCTTCGATTTCCTCACTCAGCGTCAGCAGGAGTGCCCGCTCACCAACTATGTGCTGGCCGGGTTCTCGCAGGGCGCGGTCATCGTCGGCGATATCGCCGAGCAGATCGGCAAGGGCAACGGTCCGGTTCGCGCGGACCGGGTTCTCGGTGTCACGCTGATCGCGGACGGCCGGCGGTCCGGTGAGACCGGCGACGGCCAGCCGATCCAGGTCGGCACCCCGCCGCCCGGGGTCGGTGCCGAGGTGGCGCTGGCCGGTCTGACCGTGCCCGGGATCACCATGACCGGGGTCCGTAAGGGCGGGTTCGGGGATCTGGCGGATCGGGTGTACACGATCTGTGCGCCCGGCGACCTGATCTGTGACGCGCCCCGCAACGCGTTGAGTCCGGCCAATATCCTGGGCAGTGTGGGCACCTTGACCCAGGCCGTGGGTAATCCCGTGCACAGCCTCTACCACAACTTCGTGGTGGATCCGGACGGTACGACCGCCACCCAGTGGGCGGCCGACTGGGCGGTCGGTCTGGTGAACAGCGCGCCGTCACCGCCGCACTCGTGATCGGCGGATGCCGGGGTAGGCGGCGGCGTGGCGGCTGTCTTGTGACAATTCACCGCCCTCAGCGTGTTCCCCGGTGCCCGGCAGGCTGTAAAGTGCGCTGGTGATCGCGCATCCCGGGCCCTGCGCCGGCCCGGGGTTCGCAGACTTCCGATATCCAGGAGCATGAGTTCATGACAGAAGCCGCCGTACCGGTGGATGAGTTGAGCGCGCTGGGCACCCCGCTGCGTAAGTTCCGCTTCGCGGCCGCGGGTGAGGGAAACAAGCAGGAGGGCGGCGCCCGCAAGTTCATCCAGACGGCGCAGCAGGCCGAGGAGTACGGCTACGACACCTTCGTGGTGCCCGATCATCTCGGTGACCAGATCGGTCCGATCGCCGCGCTCGGCGCGCTGACCCAGGCCACCGACCGGATCCGGTTGGGTACGTCGGTGCTGGCCAACGGTTTTCGGCATCCGGTGGTGCTGGCCAAGGATCTGGCCACCATCGATGTGCTGTCCAAGGGCCGGCTCGAGGTGGGGATCGGGGCCGGTTGGAAGGCCGACGAGTTCGAGGCCGCCGGGCTGGACTACGACCGTCCGGGGGTCCGGCTGGCCAAGCTCGACGAGACGCTGACCATTCTGGATACGCTGCTGCGCGGCCAGGAGTGCACCTTCGAGGGCAAGTACTACCAGGTACACGGTGTCAAGGGGACCCCACGGCCGCGGCAGGGTCCGCGGCCGCCGCTGTGTACCGGAGGCGGCGGGCCCAGGATGCTGAAGCTCGCCGCGAAGCACGCCGATATCGTCTCCATCGTTCCGGTCACCACCTCGAACGGTAAGGGTCTGCTCTCGGGTATCACCCTCGAGAAGACGATCGAAAAGGTGAACCTGATCAAGGAAGCCGCCGGGGACCGGTTCGATCAGATCGAGCTGAACTGGGCGATCACCGCCATCGTGATCACCGACGACCGGGAGAAAACCGCGGAAATGGCGCTGTCGGCCATCGAACGCGGCCTGCATCCCGACCTCGAAGTGGATGTCCAGCTCTCCGTCGAGGAGATCTTGAACTCGCCGTACGTGGCGATCGGCACGTTCGAGGAGATCGCCGACCAGATGCGACGTGTGCGCCGACTCACCGGAATGTCCTACGTGGGCATATTCCCCACCCAGATGGATGCGTTCGCTCCGGTGATTCCCTTGCTCCGGGAGGAGTGAGAAGCTCGTCTCTGTAACATGTCTCTGGTTTGAGAACATCTAGCCGATAGCGGTCACCGCGCAGACCGCACCCAAAACCCGCAGGGTCGGTTCTCGAATGGAGAGCACCCGCGGCGAAAGCGAGTCGGGGCCACACAGTAGATAGCGGCGATCGTGCCGTTGCCGCGTGCGCCTCGGAGGAGAAGGAATGGACGAGACTTTCGACGACTACCTGGACGAGAACGGGAACATCACAATTCCCGATGATCGCACCCTGGTCGACCACGTCGAGAAGCACACCCGCAACGACGCGAACACGCTGGCGTACCGCTACATCGATTACTCGCGCGAGCGCGATGGTGAGGTGCACGAGCTGACGTGGCAACAGTTCGGGGTCCGGCTGCGCGCGGTGGCCGGTCGCCTCCAGCAGGTCACCAAGCCCGGTGACCGCGTGGCGGTGCTCGCGCCGCAGGGACTCGACTATGTGATCTCTTTCTTTGCCGCCATCTACGCCGGCACGATCGCGGTGCCGCTGTTCGATCCGGACGAACCCGGTCATACCGACCGGCTGCACGCCGTGCTCGGCGACTGCAAACCGTCGGCGATCCTCACCGCCAGTTCGGCGGCCGCCGGGGTACGCCAGTTCTTCCGTGCGCTGCCCGCCGCACAGCGGCCGCGCATCATCGCAGTGGACGCGATTCCCGACAGTGTCGGCGACGGCTGGGTCCGCCCGGATATCGCGGTGGACGATATCGCCTACCTGCAGTACACCTCGGGTTCCACCCGGACCCCCGCGGGCGTGGAGATCACCCACCGCGCGGTGGGCACCAATCTGCTGCAGATGGTGGATGCCATCAATCTCGACTGGAACTCGCGCGGTGTCACCTGGCTGCCGCTGTTCCACGATATGGGTCTGCTGACCGTGATCCTGCCGGCCGTAGGCGGCAAGTTCATCACCATCATGTCGCCGGCATCGTTCGTGCGGCGCCCGTACCGGTGGATCAAGGAACTGGCCGCGGCCTCCGACGGGGCAGGCACCTTCGCCGCCGCCCCGAACTTCGCCTTCGAACACGCGGCTGTACGCGGTCTGCCCAAGAACGGTGAATCGCTGGATCTGTCCAATGTGATCGGCCTGATCAACGGCAGCGAACCGGTGACGACCTCGTCGATGAAGAAGTTCAACGACGCGTTCGCGCCCTACGGTCTGCCCAAGACGGCGATCAAACCGTGCTACGGCATGGCCGAGGCCACGCTGTTCGTCTCGGCGACCAAGGCCGAGGACGAGGCCAAGGTCACCTATGTGGACCGCAATGAGCTCAACGCCGGGCGCATGGTCCGGGTCGAGCAGGGCGCCGAGAACTCGATCGCCCAGGTCAGCTGTGGCTATGTGGCCAAATCCCAGTGGGCGGTCATCGTGGACCCGGAATCGGTCGACGGTGATGCCCGGGAGCAGCCCGACGGGCACGTCGGTGAGATCTGGTTGCACGGCAACAATATGGGCATCGGGTACTGGGGCCGGGAGACCGAAACCCAGGCGACCTTCCGCAACAAGGTCGTCACCCCGCTGGCCGAGAACAGCCACGCCGAGGGCACCACACCCGACTCCCATTGGATGCGCACCGGCGACTACGGGGTCTACTTCGACGGCGAGCTCTACATCACCGGCCGGGTCAAGGATCTGGTGATCGTCGACGGACGTAACCATTACCCGCAGGACCTGGAGTTCTCCGCACAGGAGGCCAGTAGCGCGCTGCGCCCCGGGTTCGTCGCGGCGTTCTCGGTACCGGCCAACCAGCTGCCGTCCGAGGTGTTCGAGCAGGGTAGCCATTCGGGCCTGAAGTTCGATGCCGACGACGCCTCCGAGCAGCTGGTGATCGTGGCGGAGCGTGGCCCGGGCGCCGGTAAGGCCGATCCGTTGCCGATCGCCGACGCGGTGCGCGCCTCGATCTCGCAGCGGCACGGCGTGACGGTGCGCGATCTGCTGCTGGTGCCGGCGGGTTCCATCCCGCGTACCTCCAGCGGCAAGATCGCCCGGCGCGCCTGCAAGGTCGCCTACGTCGAGGGCACGCTACGGGGCGGCTACACCCAGCAGGCCTTCCCGGACGCGCCCGAGGAATAGGCCGGCGAGCCGGGTCGCGACCTCGAGTGAGCGAAACGAAGCGCCCATCCACCACAGCGATGCGCGGGCTGTTGCCGCGCACCGCGTACAGACAGGTAGCTTGAGGACTGATGGCTGATAACGAGGGCATGTCGCCGGATACGACCGAGAACCTTCCCGCCGAGGAGGATCGCGCCGCCGGGACCGGCGACGCGCCCTCGTCCGGTGATACGGCACCCGGGGCCGAACTCTCGGTCGCCGAGCTGCGGGAGTGGTTGCGGCGCTGGGTCGCCGATGCCACCGGGCAGTCGGTCGACAAGATCACCGTGGACCGCCCGATGGAGGAGTTCGGCCTGGCCTCCCGCGACGCGCTCGCACTCGGCGGTGAGATCGAGGAACTCACCGGGGTCGTGTTGAACGCGACCGTGGTCTACCAGCATCCGACGATCGCCTCGCTGGCCGAGGTCATCGTGAACGGACCGCCGGAGCTCACGCTCGAGGCCGCCGACGATCAGTACTACACCGCCGGATACACCCCGGGCGACGCGCACGACATCGCCATCGTGGGCCTGTCGACGCGGCTACCGGGTGCGGGTGACACCCCGGAATCGACCTGGGATTTCCTGATCAACGGCGGTGACGCCATCCGTGACCTGCCCGACGGCCGGTGGGCGGAGTTCCTGAGCGAACCGCAGGTGGCGGCCGAGGTCGCGGCGGGCAATGTCCGCGGTGGATATCTCGACCAGCGGGTCGTCACCGATTTCGACGCCGAGTTCTTCGCCATGTCGCCGATCGAGGTCGAGCGGATCGACCCGCAGCAGCGACTGGTGATGGAACTGACCTGGGAGGCGCTCGAGCACGCCCGGATCCCGGCCAGCGAGCTGCGCGGGGAATCGGTCGGTGTCTACATCGGCACGTCTACCAGCGATTTCCAGATCATCGCCGCGATGAGCCTGGGTGATACCGATCCGAACGTCCCGGCCTCGGCCGAGGCGTACAAGATCATGGGCAGCGCGAGCAGCATAATCGCCAACCGCGTGTCGTATTTCTACGATTTCCGCGGTCCCTCGGTGGCGGTGGACACCGCCTGTTCGTCGACACTCGTGGCGGTGCATCAGGCGGTGCAGGCCCTGCGCGCCGGTGACGCGGACGTCGCCGTGGCCGGTGGGGTGAACATGCTGCTCATCCCCATGACCACCCTCGGTTTCGACAAGAACGGCGCGGTCTCCAAGGACGGCCGGATCAAGGCGTTCTCCGCCGATGCCGACGGAATGGTGCGGTCCGAGGGCGCCGGGCTGGTGGTGCTCAAGCGGCTCGCCGATGCCGAACGCGACGGCGACAACATCCTCGCCGTGGTCAAGGGCTCCGCGGTCAACAGTGACGGCCGGTCCAACGGGCTCATCGCCCCGAACCCCGATGCCCAGGCCGATGTGCTGCGGCGCGCCTACCGCGACGCCGGAATCGTGCCCTCCACGGTGGACTACATCGAGGCGCACGGCACCGGAACACTGATCGGCGATCCGATCGAGGCCGACGCGCTGGGCCGGGTGGTCGGTGCCGGGCGCGCGGCCGATGCCCCGGCCCTGCTGGGGTCGGCGAAGACCAACTTCGGGCATCTGGAATCCGGGGCGGGCGCGGCGAGCCTGGCCAAGGTGATCCTGGCGTTCCAGAACGATGTACTGCCCGCGAATATCAACTACGCCGGTCCGAACCCCTACATTCCGTTCGAACAGGCCCATCTGCGGGTCGTCGACGAGCCGACTCCGTTCCCGCGCTACAGCGGGACCGCGACGGTCGGTATCTCCGGGTTCGGTTTCGGTGGCACCAACGCGCATGTGGTCCTGCAGGAGTATGTACCGGCCGCGCCGCTCGCGGTCTCCGAGCCGTTCCTGCCCGACGCGGACGAGGACACGCTGGCGGTTTCGACCACCGATGTGGTCGCGGAGGCCGAATCGGTCACCGCGGACGCCGCGCCCGAGCCCGAATGGTCGGTCGACCGTGCCGAACCGCTGCCGGTGATCCTGGCGGTTTCCGCCTACCTTCCCTCGCGACGCCGCCGGGCCGCCGCGGATCTGGCCGACTGGCTGGAAACCGAAGCGGGACAGCGGACTCCGCTGGTCGATGTGGCCCGCTCGCTGGCCAGACGCAGCCATTGGCGTTCGCGCGGTGTGGTGCTGGCCAAGGATCACGCCGAGGCCGTCGCCGGATTGCGCGCGATCGCCGCGGGTAAGCCGGGACCGGGTGTTTTCACCGCCGACGCTCCGGCCGCCCAGGGCCCGATGTGGGTGCTGGCCGGTTTCGGTGCCCAGCACCGGAAGATGGGTAAGCAGCTCTACCAGGAGAACTCGATCTTCCGGCGTACCGTCGACGAGGTCGACGAACTCGTCCAGGACGAGTCCGGGTACTCGGTGCGCGAGATGATTCTCGACGACGCCCAGGACTACGACGTGGGCACCTCCCAGGTCGGTATCTTCACCATCCAGCTCGGCCTCGCCGCGCTGCTGCGCGCGCACGGCGCCGAACCGGCCGCGGTGGTCGGGCATTCCATGGGCGAAGTGGCCGGTGCCTATATCTCCGGTGGTCTCCCGCTGGAGGACGCGGTACGCACCATCTGCGCGCGTTCGCGGCTGATGGGCGAGGGTGAACAGATGCTCTCCGACGCCGATGTGCGGAATATGGCGCTGGTCGAGATGAGCGCCGACGAGGTCGCCGCGCTGCTGCCGGAATTCCCCGATGTCGAGGTCGCGGTGTACGCGGCACCGACCAATACCGTGATCGGTGGTCCGGTGGACCAGGTCTCGGCGATCGTCGGCCGGGTGGAGGCCGCCGGTAAGTTCGCGCGTGTCCTGCAGACCAAGGGCGCCGGGCACACCTCGCAGATGGACCCGCTGCTGGGCGAACTGGCCGCCGAACTGGCCGGGATCGAGCCGACGAAGCTGAAGGTCGGCCTGTACTCCACGGTCGACAAGGAGCAGTATTACGCGCCCGGGCACGACCCGGTGCACACCGAGGACTACTGGGTGAAGAACATGCGCCACAGCGTGTACTTCACCAACGCGGTACGGCTCGCGGTCGATTCCGGGGTCACCACGTTCCTGGAGCTGGCGCCGAACTCGGTCGCGCTGATGCAGGTACTGGGCACCACCTTCGCCGCCGGACTGCCGGACGCGCAGCTGATCCCGACGCTCAAGCGCAAAGAAGACGAGTCCGCCGGGGTGATCGCCGCGCTGGCGCAGCTGTACGTGCACGGACATCCGGTGGACCTGGGTTCGCTGGTCGCCGACGGACCCTACGCCGATATCCCGCGCACCGCGTTCGTGCGGAAACCGTACTGGCCCAAGGTCAGTGGTTTCTCGGCCGGGGGAAACACCCGGGTGCCGGGGGCGTCCGTCGCACTGCCGGACGGCCGGCACGTCTGGGAGGTCCGGGCCGCATCGGTCGACGATCTGCCCACGCTGGTGCGTTCGGCCGCGGCGCAGGTACTCGCGGATGTGCACCCGGGGGCCAGTGTGACGCACGCGCCGCTGCCCGCGATCGGAACCCTGGTCACGACGCTCACCCCGCATCCAGGTGGCGCGTCCATCCAGGTGCACGCCCGCGACGGCGCGCAGTTCCGGCTGTTGTTCGACGCGGTCGTCACCTCCGGCGCCGCCCTGCCCGCTGCGGCGGAACCGGATGCGAGCCCGGCCGTCCCCGCACGGATCGAATCCGAGGTCGTCGAGGTCGTCGATACCGCGGGCTTCGGCGACCGGTGGAACCCGGACAGCGGTCAGACGGTCGAGGAGCGGCTGGCGTTGATCGTCGCCGAATCCATGGGCTATGCGGTCGAGGACCTGCCGATGGAGATCCCGCTCATGGAGCTCGGGCTGGACTCGCTGATGGCCATGCGGATCAAGAACCGGGTCGAATACGAATTCGATATCCCGCAGCTGCAGGTCTCGGCCGTCCGCGACGCCAGCCTGCACGAGGTCGGCAAGGTGCTCCACTACGCGATCGAGCACCGCGACCAGGTCCAGGAGATGGCCGATCAGCAGGCCAGCGGGGAATCCGGCGCGCTGAACGTGGACGACAACTTCGTGAACGCGGCCAAGGCGGCCATGGAGGCGGGACAGGATCCGGTCGCCGCGCTGAACCAGGAAACCGGTGTCGCCGATGCCGAAGCGCCGGTGAGCGAACCGGAACCGGTCACGCCGACGAGCCCCGCGCCGAAGGCCGAACCGGTCCCGGCCGCCGGTGCCGCGTTGTTCGGTGGCGGTGCGGGTTCGGACGAGGACAATGTTCCGCCACGTGACGCGGCGGAACGGTTGACCTATGCGGCCTGGGCGACCATAACGGGCGAGTCGGCCGGCGGTATCTTCAACAACCTGCCGATCCTGGACGAGGACACCGCGGAGAAGCTGGCCGCCCGGCTCACCGAGCGGGTCGGTGCGGAGATCACCGTCGACGATGTGCTGGATTCGGAAACCATCGAACAGCTCGCCGATGTGGTGCGCACCCTGCAGGACAGCGGCGCGGATGTGGACGGATTCGTGCGTCCGATCCGGGCCCGGGGTGAGAACTCCGACGCGGTACCGGTTTTCGTCTTCCATCCGGCCGGCGGCAACACTCTGGTGTACGAGCCGCTGCTGAAACGGCTGCCCGAGGGCACGCCGATGTACGGCTTCGAACGGGTCGACGGCGCGATCGAGGAACGGGCCCGCGAGTACGTGCCCGAACTGCGCAAACTTCAGGGCGAGGGACCCTATGTCCTCTACGGGTGGTCGCTGGGCGCGGTCTTGGCGATGGCGGTTGCGCAGATCCTGCGTGCCGAGGGCGCCGATGTGCGCCTGGTGGGTCTGATCGACCTCGCCATTCCGGCCGAACCGGAGAGCAACACCGCCGCCGAGCGTCTGGAGCGGATGCGGCGTTATCAGGTCTTCGCCCGCAAGACCTTCAATATCGCCGGTGAACTCGACGACAGCCAGCTCCGCGAACTGGCCGACTCCTCCGAGGAGGAGCAGTTCAAGATGATCACCGACCTGATCAAGATGACCGGGGCGAAGATCCCGGGCGGGGTGCTGGAGCACCAGAAGACCTCATGGATCGAGAACCGCGCGCTCCAGCGTGTCGAGCCCACGCACTACGAGGGCGATGTGGTGCTCTACCTCGCCGACCGCTACCACGACGGCGCGATCGAGCTGGAACCCCGGTACGCCGATCGCCGACCCAACGGCGGCTGGGACGAGTACCTGCCCAATCTCGAGGTCGTGCATATCCCCGGCGACCATCTCCAGATCATCGACGAACCGCGGATCGGCCGAATCGGCGCGGACCTGACCGCTAAACTCGACCGGATCAGCTCGAGTGCGGCCGGGAAAGGGAGCAAGTGAGCACGACTGCCGAAAAACTCGCCGATCTGCGTAAACGACTGGAACTTGCGCAGGAACCGGCGGGTGAGGCCGCCGTCGCGAAACGGACGCGTAAGGGGATTCCCAGCGCGCGCGACCGGATCAAGTTGCTGCTCGATCCGGGTTCGTTCGTAGAGATCGGTGCCCTGGTGCGCCGGCCCGGTGATCCCGATGCGCTCTACGGCGACGGCGTGGTGACCGGCCACGGGCTGGTCGACGGTCGCCCGGTCGCGGTGTTCTCCCATGATCAGACCGTGTACGGCGGTTCGGTCGGCGAGATGTTCGGTCGCAAGGTCGCCGCGGTGATGGAATACGCGGCCAAGGTCGGCTGCCCGCTGGTGGGTATCAACGACTCCGGCGGTGCCCGGGTCCAGGAGGCGGTGTCCTCACTGGCCTGGTATGCCGAACTGGCGACCCGGCAGGAAGGGCTGTCGGGGATGGTTCCCACCATCTCGCTGATTCTCGGTAAATGCGCCGGTGGCGCCGTCTACTCACCGATCAATACCGATGTGGTGGTCGCAACCGAGGCCGCCTATATGTTCGTCACCGGTCCGAAAGTGATCCGTGAGGTCACCGGTGAGGACATCAGCCTCGAGGAACTGGGCGGGGCACACAGCCAGGCCCAGTACGGCAATATCCACCATGTCGCGGTGGACGAGCAGGCCGCTTTCGACTGGGTGCGCGAGTACCTGTCCTATATGCCGACCAGCTGCCAGGAGCAGCCTCCGATCATCAACCCGGGGCTGGAGCCGGAGATCACCGATTCCGACCGGGAACTGAACGGCATCGTGCCGGATTCCGACAACTCCGGTTATGACATGCACGAAGTGCTGTTGCGGATGTTCGACGACGGCCATTTCCACGAGTACGGCGCCGAAGCCGGCCGCAACATCATCACCGGGTTCGCCCGGGTCGACGGGCGCAGTGTGGGCGTGGTGGCCAACCAACCGATGGTGTACGCGGGCGCCCTCGACGCCCGCGCCTCGGACAAGGCCTCGCATTTCGTCCGGCTCTGCGACGCCTACGAGATCCCGCTGGTCTTCGTGGTCGACACTCCCGGTTTCCTGCCCGGTGTGGAACAGGAGAAGGTCGGCGTGATCAAACGTGGCGGCCGTTTCCTTTTCGCCTTCGTGGAGGCGACCGTGCCGAAGGTGACCGTGGTGGTCCGCAAATCCTACGGTGGCGGCTACGCGGTGATGGGGTCGAAACAGCTGGGCGCCGATATCAACCTGGCCTGGCCCACGGCCCGCATTGCGGTGATGGGCGCGGAGAGCGCGGTCAGCCTGATCGGTGCGGCGCAGATCGCGGCCGCGCCCGAGGATCAGAAAGCGGCCGTGCGCCAGCAGATGATCGACTTCTACAACGCCACCATGGCCACCCCGTGGGTGGCCGCCGAGCGTGGTTTCATCGACGCGGTGATCGAACCCGCGCAGACCCGGCTGGAACTGCGGCGTGCGCTACACCTGTTGCGGGACAAGACCGTTGTCCGCAACCCGCGTAAACACCACCTGCTGCCGCTGTAGCCGGTTCCGGTTCGGGCTGTTCCGCTCAGAACAACCCGAACCGTCACATACGGATCGAGCTCAGCCCGCGATGGTCGCCGATTCGATCACCACGTTCTCCACCGGGACGTCCTGGTGCATGCCCTGCGACGAGGTGGAGACGGCGGCGATCTTGTCGACCACCTCGGTGCCGTCGGTGACCTCGCCGAAGACGGCGTAACCCCAGCCCTGGCCGGCCGGCTGGGTGTGGTTCAGGAAGTCGTTGTCGGCGACGTTGACGAAGAACTGCGCGGTCGCCGAATGCGGATCGTTGGTACGCGCCATGGCGACCGTGTACTTGTTGTTCTTCAGGCCGTTGGCCGCCTCGTTCTGGATCGGCGCCTGAGTCGATTTCTGCTGCATCTGGCCGTCGAAACCACCGCCCTGGATCATGAAGCCCGGGATAACGCGATGGAAGATCGTGCCGTCGTAGTGTCCCGACTTGACGTATTCGACGAAGTTACGGACGGTGTCCGGCGCCTTCGCCTCGTCCAGCTGGAGGCCGATGGTTCCGTAGTTCGTCTCGAGATTCACCTTGGTCATGCCCCTACCTTTCCATTACCGCCGCCATACCCCGCGCATAAGGGGGTGTTTCCCGGCCGATTGTGCCAGCCGCCCCTCTTTACCCCATTCCGGTGGTTTATATGCCCCGGACGACGGGTGTGTTTCCGGAGCGGTTCGGGTACTCGCCGGGGCCGCCATCGGGCCTTGCGTGCCGGGCCCAAGTAGCATGCCAGCGTGCCAGAAGTCGCCACCGCAGTACTCACGAAGACGCCACCGGAGCCGGAGCCGAAGGTTGCGCCGAAGGATTTCCGGATCGCGCGTCTCGTCGCGATCGTCACCGGTGTGCTGGGGGCGCTTTTCGCGATCGCCACACCCTTTCTGCCCGTCACCCAGACCACGGCCACACTGAGCTGGCCGCAGAACGACACGCTCGCGAATGTGCAGGCGCCGCTCATGTCGCAGGTGCCGATCGATCTCAGCGCGACCATCCCGTGCGTGGCGGTGGATCAGCTGCCCCCGCAGGGCGGGATGTTGCTGGCCACCGCGCCCCCGCAGGGAGACCGGGCCGCGCTGGAGGCATTGTTCGTCCGGGTGTCGGAAACCTCGGTCGATGTGGTGGACCGGAACGCGGTCGTGGCGACCGCGGACCGGGCGGAGATGGCGAACTGCTCGGCCATCACCATCCACTCCGACAGCACGGCCACCAGCGCCGCGTTCGAAGGGCTGACCACCGCTACCGGTGCGCCCAACGCAGGCCGATTGGTCGGTGATCTGCGGCCGCAGATGGTCGGCGTGTTCACCGATATGACCGGTGGTATCCCGGCCGGGCTGACCCTGGATTCGACGATCGACACCCGGTTCACCTCCAGCCCGACCTGGATCAAACTCGCCGCGATCGTCGCCGCGGTGCTGTGCACACTGCTGTCCCTGGTGGCGCTGGCGCGACTGGACACCAGCGATGGGCGTGGTCATCGCCGTTTTCTGCCCGCGCACTGGCTGAAACCGACCATGGCCGACGGCGGTGTGATCGGCACCCTGCTGGTCTGGCATTTCCTGGGCGCCAACACCTCCGACGACGGCTACATCCTGAGCATGGTGCGGGTGGCGCCGGACGCGGGCTATATGGCCAACTATTTCCGCTGGTACGGCGTACCGGAGGCGCCGTTCGGCTGGTATTACTACGTGATCCAGCTGTTCGCCGAGGTCTCCACGGCGAGCCCGTGGGTGCGGTTGCCCGCACTGGCCTGCGGGATCCTGTGCTGGATGGTGATCAGCCGCGAGGTGGTGCCGCGGCTGGGCAGCGGGCTGCGCGGGGCACGGGAGCGGGCCTGGTTCGGCAGCGTCCCGCTGTGGACCGGCGGCCTGGTGTTCCTGGCGTTCTGGCTGCCCTACGACAACGGTCTGCGGTCCGAGCCCATCGTCGCCCTCGGCGCGCTGCTCACCTGGGTCTCCATCGAACGGGCCATCGCGACCGGGCGATTGCTGCCGGCCGCGGTGGCGGTGGTGGTCGCCGCGTTCACGCTCGCCGCCGCCCCGACCGGTCTGATGTGTGTGGCCGCGCTGCTCGCCGGTATCCGGCCGCTCACCCGGATCGTCGTACGCCGGCACCGGGAGCACGGAACGGTCGCGCTGCTGGCACCGCTCGCCGCCGCTGGGTTCCTGGTGCTCACGGTGGTCTACAGCGACCAGACCTTCGCCGGTATCCAGGAGGCGAACCGGGTGCGGCAGCTGGCCGGCCCCAACCTCGCCTGGTACGAGGACTACCTGCGCTACTACTACCTGTTCGTCGAAACGGTCGACGGTTCGCTGTCGCGCCGCTTCGCCTTCCTGGCGATGCTGCTGTGCCTGTTCACCACCATGCTGGTGCTGCTGCGGCGGCGCCGGGTGCCGGGGATCGCCGCGGCACCCACCTGGCGGTTGATGGGGGTCGTGTTCGGCACGATCTTCTTCATGATGTTCAACCCCACCAAGTGGACCCACCACTTCGGCGCCTACGCCGGGATCGCGGGTTCGCTGGCGGCGGTGACCGCGGTCGCGGTCTCGGCATCGGCGCTGCGGGCGCGCAAGAACCGGGCGATCTTCCTGGCCGGTTTGCTGTTCACCCTCGCGCTGGCGTTCTCCGGAATCAACGGCTACTGGTATGTCTCCAGCTACGGGGTGCCCTGGTTCGACAAGCGGGTGGTGCTGGGCGGTATCTCGTCCAACACCGTGATGCTGGTGCTCTTCGGGGCGGCATTGCTGCTGGTGGCCTGGCATGTCCTGCGTGAGGGATACGCGAAACCGCCCACCTCGACACGTACCGCCCGGGGCCGCCGGATCCGCAAGTTCGCGGCCGTTCCGCTGACCCTGGTGGCCGCGGCCATGGTGCTGTTCGAGGTGCTCTCGATGGCCAAGGGCGCTTATTCGCAGTATCCGGGGTATTCGCTGGGGCGCGGCAATATCGACGCGCTCACCGGTCAGACCTGTGGTCTCGCCAACGATGTGCTGGTCGAGTCGAATGCCAACGCCGGGCGGTTGAACCCGATCATCGATCCGGCGCATCCGCCCACGAACCCGAACGATCCGCTGGCCGGTGTCGACCCGGTCGGGTTCGATCCCAACGGTGTTCCAGACGATCTGTCCGCCGATGCGGTCGAGGTGAAGCCGGGTACCGGTAACACCTCCAACCAGTCGGTGGGTGCCGCGTTCGCCGAAGGCCAGAACGCCGGAACAGGCGGTGGTCAGGGTGCGCAGGGTGTGAACGGCAGCACCGTGGCCCTGCCGTTCGGCCTCGACCCGGCCACCACCCCGATCCTGGGCAGCTACCAGGACGGAGTGCAGCAGCCCGCGTTCGTCTCGTCGAGCTGGTACGAGCTGCCGGAGCGGTCGCCCGACCATCCGCTGGTGGTCATCACCGCGGCCGGCCGGATCCTGTCCTATGACGACACCGGCGCCATGCAGTACGGCCAGTCGCTGACCGTCGACTACGGCAAACGGCAGCCCGACGGTTCGATCACTCAGCTCGGCACCTATCTGCCGCGCGATATCGGTCCGTTCCCGTCCTGGCGCAACCTGCGGGTTCCGCTGGACGAGATCGCCCCGGAAGCCGACGCGATCCGGGTCGTCGCCAACGATCCGATCCTCATCGGCGATCAGTGGCTGGCCTTCACCCCGCCGCGGGTGCCGAAACTGGAGACGGCCAACGACTACCTCGGGTCGGAGCAGCCGATTCTGCTCGACTGGGCGGTGGGTCTGCAGTTCCCGTGCCAGCGGCCGTTCCGGCATGTGAACGGCGTGGCCGAGGTGCCGAAGTTCCGTATCCTGCCGGATCGCCCGCTTGCGGTGAGTTCCACCAACACCTGGCAGGCCCAGGAATTCGGTGGTCCGCTCGGGTTCTCCCAGATGCTGGCGAAGTCCACCACGATCCCGACCTATCTGAAGAACGACTGGGGTCGCGACTGGGGCACGCTGGAACGCTACGACCAGTACTACGACGCGGTTCCCGCGCAGCTGGCGACCGGTACCGCCACCCGCAACGGGTTGTGGGATCCGGGCAAGCTGCGGGTCTTCTGATCTGCTGAACACGGCGACGACCGAGCATCGGAATGTACAATTTCCGGTGTCCGGTCGTCGCTTTTTGTACAGGAGGTAGCTGTGTCGCTAACCCATATCGAGATCGACGACGAGCAACTGGAGACGGCCAAGAAGCTGGGCGGCCACAAGACCAAAACGGCAGCTGTCGCGGAGGCGCTGCGCGAATACAACCAGCGCCGGTCTCGCGCAGAGGCATTTCTCCACTACTTCGAACTTGCCAAGGATTGGGATATCGAGGGTGCCGAAGCTGCCCACGCGGCCGAGAAGAAGGCCTTCGGCGGATGATCGGTTACCTTGTCGACTCTTCGGCCTTGTGGCGATTTCTCCGGGATCCCGCTCTTGTGGACCGCTGGCTGCCGGCGGCGGCCGAAGGCGAATTCCGATCTTGCTACCCGCAACGTGCCGAGTTCTTGAAGTCGGCACGCACTGTGAAGGAGTACACGACCTTCTGCCGTATGTACGACGAGCTGTATCCCGAGGTTGCCGTACCGAAATCGGCAGGACAATGGATAGGCAAGTTGCAGTACTACGCCGCCGAGCGTGGTACCCACCGCTGCCTGTCCGCCGTGGACCTGCAGATCTGCGCAACGGCCGCACACCACGGATTGGTCATCGTGCACGACGACGCGGACTTCGTCACGGCCGCTCGGCTCTCGGTGGAACTCCAGCAGATCAATGTGCACGACGGGCCGATCGATCCCGGTCGCTGAGTCCACTGCCGCGACGCCGTTGCTTCACCGTCGTCCGGTCATACATGCGTGCGCGGGCCAGGTGGGAACCCTGCACTAGGCTGACCGACGCCCAGTAGGTGGATCGGGAGCCGGAGGTAAGTACGCCGATGACGACGAGTCGCGGCGCGCGGTTGGTGCGTCAGGTCGGGGCCGGAATCGGCGAAGCTGTACTCGCGGCGGTGGTCGCGGTAGTGGTGGTCGCCGTCGGGCTGGTCGCTTTCTCCCTGGTGCAGTGGCCCGCGTTCAACTCCTCCAATGTGGTGCGGGCGCTGACCACGGTGGGTCAGGTGGGGGCCGCCGCGCTGATCGCGGGCTCGATCGCCCTGCTGCGGTTACGGCGTTCGCGCACGCTCGCGAAACTGCTTTCCTGGACCGGTATCTCGGCATTCGTCACCGTCACCCTGGGTATGCCGCTGGCGGCTACCAAGCTGTACCTGTTCGGTATCTCGGTGGACCAGGAGTTCCGGACCGAATACCTGACCCGGCTCACCGACGGCGCCGCGCTGCGGGATATGACCTACGCGGATCTGCCGCCGTTCTATCCGGCCGGCTGGTTCTGGGTGGGCGGGCGCGTCGCGAACGTGCTCGGAATGGACGGCTGGGAGGTGTTCAAGCCGTACGCGATCGGGTCGATCGCGGTGGCGGCGGTGATATCGCTGGTGCTGTGGACCCGGCTGATCCGCGCGGACTGGGCGGTCGGGGTGACCAGCGCGGTGACGGCCGTGGCGGTCACCTACGCGGCGCCGGAAGCCTACGGTGCGGTCATCGCGATTCTGCTGCCGCCGGTTCTCGTGCTGGCCTGGGGGGCGCTGTACCGACCGGCCGAGATCACCGGCGGGCCCGCGGACTCCCGGGACGGTCCCACCGCGGGCGGCTGGGCCGCGGTACTGGGCACCGGGCTGTTCCTCGGGTTCGCCGCCGCCTGCTACACCCTGTACTTCGCCTTCGCGGTGTTCACCGTGGTGCTCATGGCGGTGGTCGCCGCCGGTCTCGGTCTGCGGGCTCGTTACGCCGCCCGGACACCGCGCCGGATCGCGGCGCATACCGGGGAGTCGCATGAACCGGTGGGCACCGCCGGACGCGCGATCGGTGCCCCGCTGCTGCGTCTGATCGCGATGGGCGTGATCGCGGCTCTCATCGCGCTGCCGGTGTTCCTGCCCTTCCTGGCACGCATGCTGGACCGGCCGAAACTGCAATCCGGTGGCGCTTTCCACTATCTGCCCGAGGCTGGCTCCGAACTGCCGCTGCCGATGATGCATTTCTCCTTGCTGGGCGCGCTGTGCCTGGTCGGCGTCATCTGGCTGGTGCTGCGCGCGAGTTCTTCGCGGCGTGCGCAATCGCTGGGCCTGGGCGTGCTCGCGGTGTACCTGTGGTCGCTGTTGTCGATGCTGGCCACCGCGGCGGGTTCGACTCTGCTGTCGTTCCGGCTGGAACCGGTGCTGCTGGTGCTGCTCGCGGCCGCGGGCGGGTTCGGTTTCGTGGAGGGCGCCCGCGCGATCTATCAGGCACTCAACGAACCGGCGCGGTTCCGCTGGGTGGCCATCGTGCTGGCGACGGTGGGCGCGCTCGCCTACTGCCAGGACATCCCACACGTCCTGGCACCCGAGATCACCACCGCGTACACCGACACCGACGGCGACGGGAACCGTGCCGACCAGCGCGATCCGTCCGCTGTCCGGCACTACCGCGATATCGACCGGGAACTGCGGGCACAGACAGGTCGCGAACCCTCGGAGAACGTGGTGCTCACCGGGGACACCACCTTCCTCGCCTACTACCCGTACTTCGGCTTCCAGGGGATGACCTCGCACTACGCCAATCCGCTGGCCGATTATGCGGATCGGTCCGCCGCCATCGAAGAGTGGAGCGGAAAGGACACACCGGACGAACTTCTCGAGGCGATGCGGGCCGCGCCGTGGCGGGCGCCCGATGCGTTCCTGTTCCGGCGCAGTGGCGAGGAGTACACGCTGCGGCTGGCCGCCGACGTGTACCCGAACGATCCGAATGTCAAGCGCTACACCGTGGCGTTCCCCGCGAAACTGTTCGACGATCCGCGATTCACCACCACCGATATCGGGCCGTTCACCCTGGTCGTGCTGAAGCGCTGAGCGGTGTGGACCGCCGCGTCCACCTCGGTGCCGGGAAATACGACCGGGCGTACCTCCGCCTTCGCTGCGGCCGTGCGCGTTGTGCGTACCTGCGCCTTCGCTGCGGCCGTGCGCTTTCTGCGTACCTGCGTCGCCCCGCGGCGGGTGTGTGGTGGGCACCCGTGTGTCCCTCCGGCCATGCGCGGTCTCCGAGCGGGGTGGTGCCTATTAGAGTCGAGCCCCGTGCGACCGGACCGATCTCCTCGAGCGTTGAACCGTATCCGCCTGCTGGCTCTGGTTTCCGGGCTACTCGGGTTCGTGCTGGCGTTGGCGGCGCCACTGCTGCCGGTGCGCCAGGATCGGACGAGCCTGGACTGGCCGCAGGCGGGCGCCGCCAGTGTCGAGGCGCCGCTGGTGAGTTATCAGCCGCTGCGGTTGAACCTCACGGTGCCGTGCCCGGTGCTGCGCGGCGCCGAGGGCACCGTGGTGGAAACAGTTCCCGACGGTTCGGGCCAGTCCTCGGCGCGGGGGCTGCGAGTGACGGTCACCGGTGACACCCTGTCGGTGGTGCTGCGCGATGTACCGCTGCTCGCCGCCGATCGCGCGGAGCTCGGCGGTTGTACAGCCCTGACCGTCACCTCGTCGGCCGCTGTGTCCACCGCGGAACTCACCGGTACCGCGCGCGCCGACGGGACTCCGTTTCGCGCGGAGGTGGGCCGGGATATCCGGCCGCAGCTGGTCGGGGTCTTCACCGATCTGCCGGAGGCGCAGCTCGGCGGTATCCGGTTGCACGCCGATATAGATTCTCGATTCACCTCGTCGCCGACCCCGCTCAAGATCGCCGCGATCACCGGTGCGGTGGTGTTCACGGTGCTGGCCCTGATCGCGCTGCATCTCCTCGACACCACCGACGGCCGCCGTGCCCGCCGCTTCCTACCCGCGCACTGGTGGCGTTTCGGGCTCGCCGACGGCGTGGTGCTCGGTGTCCTCGCGGGCTGGCACATCATCGGTGCCAACACCTCCGACGACGGCTACATCCTGAACATGGCCCGAGTTTCGGACAAAGCCGGATACCTGGCGAACTACTACCGCTGGTTCGGGGTCCCGGAGGCTCCGTTCGGCTGGTCCTACGAGGTGCTGGCGTGGATGACGCGGGTCTCGGAGTCCAGCCCGTGGATGCGGTTGCCCACGCTGCTCGCCGGAATCGTGTGCTGGCTGGTGATCAGCCGTGAAGTGCTGCCCAGACTCGGCGCCCGGGTCCGCGGCAACAAGATCGCCTTGTGGACCGCCGGCCTGGTGTTCCTGGCTTTCTGGCTGCCCTACGACAACGGTCTGCGCCCGGAACCGCTGATTGCCGCGGGGGCCCTGCTCACCTGGTGTTCGATCGAACGCGCCATCGCCACCGCGCGGTTGCTGCCCGCCGCGATCGCGGTCCTCATCGCCGCGTTCTCCTTGGCCGCCGGGCCGACGGGGCTGATCTGTATCGCCGCGCTGATCGCCGGATCCCGCCCCGTCCTGCAGATCATCATCGCTCGCGCGCGTGGCGGCTCCTCGCGCGGGCAGGCCCTGTGGCGCTACGCGAGCGTTGTGGCGCCGGGCCTGGCGGCCGGAACCCTGGTGCTGGTGGTGATCTTCGCCGACCAGACATTGTCGACGGTGATGGAGGCCACCCGGGTCCGGACGGCGGTCGGGCCGAATGTGGCCTGGTTCGACGAGCGCACCCGCTGGGACTCGCTGCTCATGCTGTCGCCGGACGGTTCGCTGGCCCGCCGCTTCGGTGTCCTGCTGATGCTGCTCTGCCTGCTGGTATGCGTGCTCCAGGTGTTGCGCAAGGGCCGGATACCCGGGACCTCGCGCGGGCCGTCGGTGCGCATCCTGGGCATTGTTTTCGCCTCGCTGCTGCTCATGATGTTCACGCCCACCAAATGGACCCACCATTTCGGTGTGTACGCGGGTCTCGCCGGATCGCTGGCCGCGCTGGCGGCGGTCGCGGTCGGTACCGACGGTATCCGCGCGCCGCGGAACCGCGCGTTGTTCGCCGCCGCCGTCTTGTTTCTGCTGGCGATCACGTTCACCGGTTCGAACGGCTGGTGGTACGTATCCAGTTACGGCGTTCCGTGGTGGGACAAGGCCCCGTTGATCGCGGGCAAGGGGCTGTCCACCCTGTTCCTCGGTCTGGCCGTTCTCGCGCTGCTGGTGGCGCTGTGGCTGCACTACCGCGCGCCCTATCGCGGCGGGCCGCCGTCGCGGTCGGCCCGGTACGCCTCCGCCCCGCTCACCGTCGCCGCCGCCCTGCTGGTGCTCTTCGAGATCGCGTCGCTGACCAAGGCGGCCATCGGGCAGTACCCGGCCTATTCCATCGCGAAATCGAATATCCGCGCCATGGCCGGTGATTCGTGCGGCCTCGCCGACGATGTGCTGGTGGAAACCGATACCGCCGACTCGCTCCTGCTCCCGTACGAGGGGAATCCGGCGGACGGCCTGGTTTCCGCCGATCCCGACGCGCAGACCGTCGGATTCACTCCGGACGGTGTCGCCGACGATCTGACCGCCGACGCCGAGGAGACCACCTCCGGGGGCGCGAACACCGTCGAATCCGATACCGAGAACAAGACCACCGACACCACCGGCGCCGGCACCGGCGGTGGCACATCGGTACAGACCGGTATCAACGGTTCCACGGTGGCGCTACCCTTCGGTCTCGACCCGGCCCGTACTCCGGTGCTCGGTAGCTATCAGGACGGTGACCAGCAGCAGGCGAAGCTCACCACCCAGTGGTACCGCCTGGATCTCACCGACGAGATGCGGGCCGATCCGGCCTACCGGGTCCTGGCACTCACGGCCGCCGGGCGGATCAAATCGGTGGACGCCGACGGTGTGCTCACCTACGGTCAGGATCTCACGGTCGAGTACGGAACGCGGAATGCCGACGGGACCATGAAGGTCCTCGGTTCGGTGACCCCGCTCGATATCGGACCGAATCCGTCGTGGCGCAATCTGCGGGTGCCGTTGGATCAGCTGCCCCGGGAAGTGAACGCGGTCCGCCTGGTGGCAGTGGACAACGACATCACCGAACGGCAGTGGCTGGCGGTGACCCCGCCACGGCTGCCGCGTCTGGCGACGCTGGACTCCGTTGTGGGACATACCGACCCGGTCCTGCTGGACTGGCACGTCGGTTTGGCCTTCGGCTGCCAGCGGCCGTTCGATCACGCGCACGGCGTCGCGGAGGTGCCGCGCTGGCGGATCCTGCCGGATCGGGTCGGATCCGATGCTTCCAACGCGTGGCAGGACAATATCGGCGGTGGTCCGCTGGGCTGGACCGAGCTACTGCTGGAAGCCGATTCGGTCGCGACCTATCTGTCCGACGACTGGGCCCGGGACTGGGGTTCGCTGGAACATTTCACCCCGTACCGCCCCGACGCCGGACCTGCCGAACTGACCGTTACGCAGGAGAACCGCAGCGGTGCGAGTGCCGACGATCCGATCCGTGTGAGTTGAACGAGGTTGTGCTACATCGAGACTCGTCTATCAAGTGGTGTGGCTCACATGTTGGTTTATTTCCACGAGAGGGAATCGCTGAACGGATGACGAACGGCGACCCGGCCCGTACGCTGGTTCGCATGACTTCGGCCTTCGATGATATGGAATTGCGCGATCTCGTCGGCTTGCTCACCGACGAGGAGCAAAAGGAACTACGACCGTCGGTATTACGCGTCCTCGGGCGCCTGCCGTCTCAGGAGGTGCTGCGCCGCGAATTGGGCCAGCGGATGACACGCGTTTGACAGTGGCCGTGGCCGCGGAACACCGCGGCCCGCCGGAAGTACCGAATACGACGAGGGCCGTCGCTCGCCGGAGAAATCCGGAAGCGACGGCCCTCGGGCTTTCGCGGTGTGACCCGTGTATCAGACGGGCAGCCGGCGGAAGATCGGCCGGGGGATATGGCGCAGGATCATCATCACGTAGCGGAACGCACCCGGCGCCCAGATGAGGTCCTTACCCTTCTCCGAGGCGGCGACCGCCAGCGCGGCGACCTCTTCCTTGTCGACCGTGAACGGCGCCTCTTTCCCGCCGGTGGCCTTCCAGTGCTCGATCGTGGTCGTCGTGCGCACCTGGCCCGGCCGGATGACGAGCACCCGCGGACCGTGCGGACGCAGCGCCTCGCCGAGGCCCAGGTAGAAACCGTCCAGACCCGCCTTGGTGGAGCCGTAGACGAAGTTGGAGCGGCGTACCCGCTCACCGGCCGCCGAGGACATGGCGATGATCCGGCCGAAGCCCTGCGCCTTCATCTTCTCGCCGATCAGCACGCCCACCGATACCGCGGCGGTGTAGTTGATCTGCGCGATCTGTACGGCTTTGCGCTGGTCCTGCCAGAGTTCCTCGGCATTGCCGAGCAGCCCGAACGCGACGATCGCGACATCGATATCACCGTCGGCCCAGGCCTGATCGACCACCTTCGGATGAGTATCGGTATCGAGAGCGTCGAAGTCGATCACATCGACCTGGTCGGCTCCGGCGGCCTTCGTCTGCGCGACGGCGGTATCGCGCAGCGGATCGTTCGGGAGGGTGGCCAGGACCACTCGGGCGGGGCCCTTCTTCAGGTACTCCGCAACGATCGCGAGGCCGATTTCCGAGGTCCCGCCGAACAGCAGAATGGACTGCGGATTGCCTACCGCGTTGATCACTGAAGCTCCAGCCTTCTCGCCATATCGGACATGAAAACGCCTGTGGGGTCGACGCTGCGGCGTACCTTGATCCACTCGTCGATCCGGGGATACATCTGGTGGAAGGCTTCGGCGGTGGTGCGCGAATCCTTACCGGTGTAGAGCCGGCCACCGAATTCCAGGACCCGGCGGTCCAGTTCGGTGACGAAATCGTTGAGGCCGGGCGCGATCGGGAAGTCCAGGCAGACATTCCAGCCCGGCATCGGGAAGCTCAGCGGCGCCTGGTTGCCCTCACCGAAGTACTTGAACACGTTCAGGAAAGAATAGTGACCGCTGGCCTGGATATCGATGAGAATCTGCTTGAACTCCTCGACGGCCTCCGGCGGCACCACGAACTGGTACTGCAGGAAACCCCGTGACCCGTAGGCCCGGTTCCACTCGCCGAGCATATCGAGCGGATGGTAGAAAGCCGTCAGATCCTGCGGCTTCTGCCGGTAGGTGGCGCCCTTGCGATACCAGATCTCGGTGGCGAGAGTGAACGTCTTGTTGTTCAGCAGCCCGTTCGGGAAAACGTCCGGGAAGGTGAGGAACGTCTTCCCGGTGAAGCCCAGCGGGTTCTTGCGCAGCTTCTTGGGCAGCTGGTCCAGTTTGGCCAGCGAACCACGCGAGATCACCGCCCGGCCCAGTTTCGGCATCGGGCTCAGCGCGTCGAACCAGGCCGAGCTGTACTCGTAGTTGTCCTCCGAGCCGTCGCTGTGGAACGCGATGGTCTCGTCGAGGCCCGAGGTCACATCGCCGTCGGCGATGAAGTACGCGGTCTCGGTCGGGGTCATCTCGATGGTCGCGCGCAGGATGATGCCGGTGAGCCCGCAGCCGCCGACCGTGGCCCAGAAGAGTTTGGCGTTCTTCTTGGGGCCGATGGTCTGCACTTCACCGTCGGCGGTGAGTAGTTGGATCGAGCGAACATGGTTGCCGAAGCTGCCCGCGCTGTGATGGTTCTTACCGTGGATATCGGAGCCGATCGCGCCCCCGACGGTCACCTGGCGGGTACCGGGCAGAACGGGGACCCACAGACCGAACGGGAGAGCGGCCTTCATCAGCTGGTCGAGGTTCACACCTGCGTCGACATCCACCAGACGGGTGTCCTGGTCGATGCGGTGGATCTTGTTCAGGGCGGTCATATCGATGACCAGCCCGCCCGCGTTCTGCGCGTTGTCGCCATAGGAGCGGCCGAGCCCGCGCGCGATCACACCGCGACGTAGATGCTCCGGCTTGCCGTCGTTGTCCTGGGCGACCATGGCGACCGCGCGGGCGATGAGTTCGGGATCGCTGGTCGAGAGAACCTCGGCGGTCGTGGCCGCCGTCCGGGCCCATCCGGTGAGCGTCCGGGTTCGCGTGGGTAGCGTGAACCCCGGACCAGCGGTATCTGGATCGCCGGCCGATGGGGTCTCGGTACCGGACGCCTGAGTCGAGGTCGGAGCTTTCGTGGACATCGGCTTAGAGGCTACAGGTATGAGCGGAATCCGGTTCAACGGAATCGGCGTTCGATTCGTTACCCGTGCAAACGATCCGGCGTCGGCCGCCCACCCGTCCTCTCGCTTCCGCCGCCGGACAAGTACATTTCCGTCGGTGGGCTCAGAAAGCAACGCAGTAAGTCGGAGTGCCCCGGTCGTGCCGGAGGGCGCCGGGGAAGTTTCCGTCTCGCCCGAGGAGCCGGTCGCCGCCGTGTCCGAACCGGAGAACCCGGATGTTCCCGGGCAGGAGAGCGCGCAGATCGGCCTGGTGACACAGCTGGTGCGGTTCGCCTTGACCGGCGCACTGTCGGCCGTGGTCGACTTCGGGCTCTACGTGCTGCTGCTGGAGGCGGTGGGCCTGCCGGTGAACCCGGCCAAAGCGATCGGCTTCATCGCCGGCACCACCACGGCCTACCTGATCAACCGCCGATGGACCTTCGATGCGGAGCCCAGCCGGGCCAGGTTCGTCGCCGTGGTGATCCTCTACGCGCTGACCTTCTGCGTGCAGGTGGGCATCAACTGGGTCTTCTATCACGCCTTCGACGAGGGTCTGTGGTGGCGCGTCCCGGTGGCGTACGTCATCGCTCAGGGCACGGCCACGGTGATCAACTTCGTGGTCCAGCGTCTGGTCATCTTCCGTATTCGCTAGTTCCGCGCAGCGGTGAGCCCCGGTCGTCCGATACGACCGGGGCTCTGTTGCTTGTTCACAGATGAAGTTGTTCCTACACCGAAGCCGCGAGTCGGCCCGCGGCGGCTGCCTCAGGCGCAGGCGGCGCTGGTCAGACGGTGTGTCCGGCGGGCACGGGCGGATACGGAACGGACCGCTGCACCGATCGCGACCACCGGCGGGATCCAGCGGGCCTCGTCCGGGCCCACACCCCAGCTGGCCGAACCGGCCGAGAGGTGGGTGGGCGGCAGCGGGATGCCGTCGCCGTCGGTGTACACGACCGCACCGGCCTCGCGCAGCGCCTCGACCGCACGCTGGGCCTTGCGCATCCCGGTGACCAAGTGGATCTCGCGGCGCTCGGCACCCGGAATCTCGATCACCGGACCGGTCAGATTGTTCGCTCGCATGTAGCGACGGACCGACGCGGCCAACTCCCCGGTGACCTCGACGGCGGACAGGTCTTCGTCGGTGATAAGGCACAGGCCGTTGGTCGTTTCGGCGACCGTCCAGCCACGCTGGGCGTAATCCCGCGCGGCAGCGGACTTCGCGGCCGCCGAGACGGAAGTCGGAAACGTCGTACGCACTGTCATCTCCATTCCCCGGTATAGATAAGCTCCGGCTTTCATGGGTCGTATCGGTGCCGGGTGCCCGGGGCGTTACGCCGTTCCAGGGAATTTTTTCGACTGTCGGCTTCCTCTCATTTGTGGCGGCAGTCGAGATCCACTGGTACAGGGTGATCGCCGGGATTCTGGTTGGCTTCGCGGATGGAATCCGGGGAGGATCCCGTTATGGCCAGCGAGGCAGCGGACGAATCCCCGAGAACCGGTCCGGCGGCGGCCGGAGCACCTGAGCCGGCGGTTCCTCCCGCGCCGACCGTCGGCGCCGGAATGAGACCGCCGGAGCAGGACGATACTGCGGATTCGCCTGGTCGGCGAATCCGGCGGAAACTCAGCTGGCGGGCCGAGGCGGCGCAACGCTTCGCCGATGCGGCCGCCGCCGAAGAGGCCGAACCCCGGCCCGAACGGGGTGATCGGGCCGGAGCGGTCGGGTCCTGGGGGACCGACGCGCTACGCGGGCTACTGGATGTGCAGTTCCGCCGCCCGGCGACACGGACCCTGTTACCGCTGGTCTATCTGCTCGGACTGGCTTTCGCGATCGCCGCCCCGGTGCTGCTCACTGTTCTGGCATGGCGGGTATCGGCGCTGCTCGGAGTGCTTGCGGCGCTGCTGGCGATACCGCTCGCGCTGACGATCGCGGCCGCGGTTCGGCTCTTGCTGGAGTTCCTGGTGAATGCCTCCAGGCTCGCGACCCGCGTGGAGCACATCAGTGATCTCGCCGACGATCTGTTCCAGGTGCTGTCGGAGGTGGCCGAACCGGTGAACCAGTTGTCGGAGGATGTACGGGCCGTGCAGTTCTGGCGTTTCCGCCGCGGCCCCCGGAAATAGACCGTTCGGTGTGGTGAATCGCTCAGCGGTTGCGCGGGTGAATAACTCGGTACCTGCGAGCCGGATCACTCGGCGGCGGTCCGGCTCCGCAGCGATGGAGCCGCGGCGTCCTTGGCGGAACGGAGATATGTGAGCTCTTGCCCGTCGCGACCCGTCGCGGGCCAATCGATCGCCAGATCCGGGTCGAACGCATCCAGATCGTGGTCGTGTTCGGGGCTGTACTCGAGCGAACACAGATAGGTGAGGACCGAATCGTCCTGGAGGGACAGCACCGCGTGCCCGAGCCCTTCGGACAGGAAGATCGAACGGCGGTCGATATCGTCGAGTACCACGCTGTCCCACCGGCCGAAGGTGGGGGAACCGGGGCGCAGATCGACAACGACGTCCAGGAACGCACCGCGTCCACAGGTCACGTATTTCGCCTGGCCGGGCGGATCGTCGGTGTAGTGGATGCCGCGCAGTACTCCGGCGGCGGAGACAGACGTGTTGACCTGCAACAGATCGAAGGATCGGCCGGTGGCCTTCTCGAATTCCGAGGCCCGGAAGGTCTCGGCGAAGGCGCCCCGATCGTCGCCGTGGATCTTCGGAGTGAAGACCCAGGCGCCGGGGATCGACAGCTCACTGATCCGCATCTACCCACTCACCAACTTCGTCCGTGCTCGAGCAGATCGAGCAGGTACCCACCGTAGCCGGAGCGGGTGAGCGGGTCGGCGAGCAGGCACAGCTGCTCGTCGTCGATATAGCCCATCCGCCACGCGACCTCCTCGGGTACCCCGATTTTGAGGCCTTGGCGCTCCTCGATGGTGCGGACGTAGTTGGCGGCGTCCAGCAACGAGTCGAACGTCCCGGTGTCCAGCCATGCGGTGCCTCGGGCCAGGAGATCGACGTTGAGTTTGCCCGCGTCCAGGTAGGCCCGATTGATATCGCTGATCTCGTATTCCCCTCGGGCCGAGGGTTGCAGGCCGCGTGCGATCGCCACCACGTCGTTGTCGTAGAAGTACAGGCCCGGGATCGCGTAGTTGGATCGCGGGAGCTTCGGTTTCTCCTCGATGGAGATCGCCTTGCCGTCGGCGAATTCGACCACACCATAGGCGGTGGGGTCCGATACCCGATAGGCGAAGATGGCGCCCCCGTCGATCTCGGCGAACCGGTGCAGGCTGGTGCCGAGACCGGGCCCGTGGAAGATGTTGTCGCCCAGGACCAGCGCGGCCGAATCATCACCGATATGGTCGGCGCCCAGCACGAACGCCCGGGCGAGGCCGTCGGGAACCGGCTGCACGACATAGTCGATCGTGATCCCGAACTGGGACCCGTCGCCTAGGAGCCGGGTGAAGGATTCGGCGTCCTCGGGTGTGGTGATCACGAGGATGTCCCGGATGCCGGCCAGCATGAGAGTGGACAGCGGGTAGTAGACCATGGGTTTGTCGTAGACCGGGACCAGCTGTTTGCTCACCCCGCGCGTGATCGGATGCAAACGCGACCCGGTGCCGCCCGCCAGAATGATTCCGCGCATGTTCGGTCAGTGTGCCAGCCCCGGCGTGGTGGGCTGCGTGCGGCAGCCGGTTCCCGGTCGTCGCGGCGGGCGGGCGCGCGACCCGGTGCCGCCTCGGCGCCGGTCGCCACACCGGGTGTACCCGAGGCGTTACGGCCGCGGCACCGTTTGGTATCGCGGCCCGGTGGGTACCCATGAAAAATGAGGGCGATACAGCGGTCCGATCCAGATCCGTTTCGATATTTTTACTGAGGATTCGGTCGAGTATCCGCCCGAATTCCGCGCCGGTGCGGTTTTCCGCACACGGCTGTGATATTGCGCCCTCGAGATCTGATAAGTGCAGGAAAAGGGATTGAGAGGGGTAGGCTTTGTCGGTTCCGGATTTGGAATCAAGAAATCGAAACCCGGATAAGGGGTACATTGCGCTGCTGGGCTGGAGTCTGAATGCGGTCGAGGCGATCGATCGATTCGACCGGCGCTATGTGGTGGTCGCCCCGGAATGGGCCGAAGGGTACTGTACCGAACATGAGATACCGTATATTCCTTGGAATTTCGAACGGCTCAACGAACGTTCGGTGGAGATCGCCGAAACGCTACGGGACATGGGTGTGGATGTCGCCATTCCGATCTTCGAGGAGACCGTGGAATGGGCCGGAGCCATCAATTCCGTGCTTCTGAACAACCCGCGGTTGTTCGGCCAGGCCATGCTGTTGCGGGACAAGGCCCTGATGAAACGTCGAGCGCAGCTCGGCGGAATCCGGGTCGGCATCTTCGAGGAAGCGCACGAGCGCGACGATGTCATACGTTTTCTGAAAAGGGTCAATCAGACCCTGATGAAACTCGACGGTGACCCGAACGATCCCATCCACATCAAGGCCTTCGACAAGGCAGGATGTCTCGGCCACCGGGTAATCCGGACGCCGGACGAGATCGAGACGATCCCCGACGAGGATTTCCCGGTACTCATGGAATCCCACCTCGACGGCTGGGAATTTGCTGTCGAGGCCTGGATCCACAACGGAAAGATCCAGTTCCTCAATATTTCCGAATATGTGACGCTCGGATACTCTGTTTTTGTACCGGCGACCCCGGAACTGGAGAAATATCGGCCGGAGATCACCCGTCAGGTGGAACGGCTGATCAAAACCTTCGATATCGACTTCGGATTCGTACATCCCGAATACTTCGTCACCAGTGACGGTGAGATGTACTTCGGGGAGGTGGCCTACCGGCCGCCTGGATTCAAGGTGTTCGAACTATTGGAACGGTCGTACGGATTCAATGCCTACCACGGGTTGGTTCTCGCATTCGATCCGAAGACCACCGAGGAGGAGATCGCGGACTTCTTCCCACGGGAAGTGATAGATGCCAAGGGGCACGCCGGCACCTTCGGGGTATACCCGCGCCGGCGGGTCGTAAGTCGATTGTCCGTACCGGAGGAGACCGAAGATCACGAATACTTCGAATCGCACGAACTGTCCTCTCCGCTGACCGAGAAAGTGATGAAACGGACCGCATTCGGAAACCATTGGGGTCTTCTGTACTTCTTCGGAGACGACCCGTACACTCTCCGGGATCTGTTGAAGAGGCAGGAAGAGCTCGATTTCTATATTTGATCCGTTGCCGGCAACGGATTCGTCGGGGAGGTTCGGCGATTGAGTCCATTCAGCAGCGGTGACGAGTCCATGGACAGGCATCTGGCCAGACTGGACGACGCCACCCAGGCACTTGCGGATGCCGGTGATTTCGGCAAGCAGGTGAAGCTGTCGCGGGTATTCGGCGCACTACGCCGGGTACTGCTGCTGCCCGGTGGTTGCGCAGCGGTGCGGTCACGTGCGGCGCGACTGGACATCGCCGGACTGTTCCTCGGTACGGACTGGGCCCGCCCGCAGATCCTCATCCCGTCGCTGAGCAGCGGTTCGCTGCGCAGCACCAATCCGGACACCGTCGTCCTGGAAACGGTGAGCAACCTGCGGTTGCTGGAGATCGCCAAGGGCGACTACGTGCACCCGCTGGTTTCCGCCGAGCAGGCCCACCATCATCTCTCCCAGGTACTGGCGATAAATTTGTCGCTGCTGTTCACCCCGCCGACCGAGGCCGAGCGGACACAGCAGGGACGGATGGCCCAGGTATCTCGGGAGCTGCTGCGCCATCTGGTGGAGGAGGTGGGATACGAGAAGGTCCTCGAGAATCTCGTCGACGAGATCTGGCGCATCCTGCGGCAGCGGCCGATCCAGGTGGAGCCGGTGAAACGGATGATCACCCAGATCGCCGTCGCGCGCAGTAATCCCGATATCGATCTGGGCGCCGGTGGT
This sequence comes from Nocardia sp. NPDC001965, assembly GCF_053594175.1. Classification (NCBI taxonomy): domain Bacteria; kingdom Bacillati; phylum Actinomycetota; class Actinomycetes; order Mycobacteriales; family Nocardiaceae; genus Nocardia; species Nocardia sp. NPDC001965. Next base: position 159,329 of record NZ_JBSFDZ010000011.1, on the reverse strand, counting down.
CTGGGTGCCGACCGGTTGATCAGCAGCCTCTACGGCACCACCGACGCCTGCCGGGAGGATCCCGGCGTCGAGGTGTACCGGGCCCGGCTCGAGACGATGGACGACAGCGCCCTGCAGTACGAGACAGCGGGTTTCGCGCGCTCGATGCACGATACCGGGCTGGTTTCGCCGTACCACGCGGTACTGCTGCGCTTTCTGCTGAGCAAGGGCGAGTACCTGCTGGGTGAGGCGCTGGGCCTGTCCAGCACCGGTCGCGAATGCCTGCTGTGTTACCACGAATTGGTGCGGCGGCTGATCGACGAGGCCGTGCACGTCGAGACCGCGCAGTGTATCTACGGGCTGGCCTTGCTGCTGGAACGCGGCATCCTCTACCAGCCCCCGGTCGCCCCGGCGCTGTGGCGGCAACTGGCACTACAGCTCTCCCCGCATTCCCGGCAGCGCCTGACCCAGGTCTTCGGGCCGCAACCCGCCCCGCGGGCACGGCTGCTGTCGGGGACGTTGTCGGTCCTGGGACAGCCACTGGGTATCGGCCAGGGCGACAACCCGACCTGCCAGTCCGCGCGGGCGTTGTCCATGTGGTCCTACAACGACCCCGACTATCTGTTGCAGACCCTGGCCTGGGCCGTCCGCGACGACGAGGTCGTGATGCACTTCGAGGGTGAGCCCATTTCCTCGCGGGATCTCGCCGCAGGGCTCGTCACGGAGCTGCCGGTGGACCTCGATCCGGTATCGCTGCTGGTAGTGCCGCATCTGGACCGTATCTACGCGGAGATGGGCCGCCGTTGTATCGGCCGGGAAGGCGATCCGCATCGCTGGATCAACCCGGAATTCCACGGCTGGTGGTCGGGCCGCGGGTTCCGGATCAATGTCGACGTGGCCACCGGCAACCTGACCGATATGGACGGGTTCCTCCGGCATTTCTATGCCGGTTACCACCCGTTCTACAACGGCAACCAGCCATTGATCCACCCGCAACCCGCCGGGGTCGCGGTGACCGACAGCGCGGCCCGTTTCGTGGGCTGGCACGCGATCACGATCCTGCGGGTGGCGCTGGATCCCCAGGAGCGGATGCGGGTCTACTTCTACAACCCGAACAACGACAGCGGCCAGGACTGGGGCGACGGTGTGGTGGTCGGTACCGCCGGGCAGGGCGAACGGTTCGGGGAAGCCTCGCTACCCTTCGAACAGTTCGCCTCGCGCCTCTACATCTTCCATTTCGATCCGCTCGAACCCGGTGAGCCGGCCGCGGTCGGCCGGGACGAACTGGACGAAGTGGTCGGTTACGTCCAGCGGAGTTGGGGCGCCGCCCGGATGGGCGCCGACTGATCGTTCAGCTCCGGTACCGCTCGACCAGTGTCGCGAGTTCGTCGAGGGCGCGCAGCGAATCCGCTTCGGGCTCGGTCTCCAGTTTCAGCGTCACCCGCTGCACCCCGGCTTCGGCGTAGGCGTCCAGTACCGCGGGGTCCGCCGGGGCCGGCGTGACCGTGACCGGCAGACCGCTCGCGGAGAACTCCGCCAGCTGGGCCACGACCGCGGCCGGGTCGGTCACGCCGTTGGGGATCCAGCCCACCCCGTGGCGGATCGCGCGCCGGGCCGCGGCCTCGCCACCACCGATGAAAATGGGCGGATGTGGCTTACGGTGTGGTTTGGGCCACGCGTAGATCGGGTCGAAATCGATGAATTTGCCGTGGTATTCGGCGAGATCCTCGGTCCAGATCGCGACGATCGCCTCCAGCTGTTCGTCCAGCAGGGCGCCGCGTGTGCGTGGATCGGTACCGTGGTCGGCCATCTCCTCCCGATTCCAGCCGACCCCGACCCCGAAGGCCACTCGGCCACCGGATATCTGGTCGAGGGTCGCGATCTCCTTCGCGGTGTGGATGAGGTCGCGCTGGATCAGCAGGGTGACCCCGGTGCCGAGGACCAGCCGGTCGGTGACGGCCGCGATCGCGCCGAGGACGACGAACGGGTCCAGGGTGCGGTAATAGACCCGGGGTAGATCGCCGCCGCCGGGATACGCGGACTCCCGGCTCGCCGGGATATGCGAATGCTCCGCGAGGAAAAGCGATTCGAAACCGCGTTCCTCGAGGGCCGGTCCCAGGACGGTTCCGCTGATGCCCTCATCGGTCAGGAAGGTGTTGACGCCGATCTCCATGACAGGACCGAACATCGCGACCACCCCGAATATTTCGGGGGTGGTCGCGAGCTCTGAGCTCCGGTCAGCCCGCCGGGAACGGCTCGTTGATCGTGGTGACGTACTGGATCACCGCGCCGATGATCACCGGGGCGGTGATGAAGAGCTGGCCCGCCACCGTACCCAGGGCGCCGACCGCGATGATGCCGCCCAGGCAGCCGATCACCGCGGCCGGGACGAACGGTCCGAAGAGCCCGACGATGGTCGCCGCGGCCACGGTCGCGCCCGCGGCCCCGCCCAGGACGCAGCCGAGAGCGGCGCCGCCCAGGCTGCCGACGGCGGTGCCGATCGCCGCTCCGGTGGCGATGGTGTCCTTGAGCCGGGTGAAGGCGGCGACTTCACGGTCGTAGGGCGTCTTCCACGGTGCGCTTTCCTGATGGGGCAGGGCGACCGGCTGGTATATCGCCCGGTCCGGGTCCAGTTGCGGCGTGAGCGTCGCGGTGTGGCCGGCGATGTCCACCGCGATCGGGAACTCGAAATCGTCGAGCCGGAACGTCAGTGGGGTGCCCGCGACCAGGGTGCCGTCGGCGGCCTCGATCTTGAAGATACCGTCTTCGACCAGCATGGATCCGGAGTCGGTGGTGACGACGGAGCGATCGCCGACGACCTGCGCGGTGAAACCCACCGGTTCCGGTGGGATCGTGGGTGCCGCGTGGGCACTGCCTGATGCGATACCGACCGCGGCAATGAGCAGGGTCGACATCGTGGTCAAACTCCGGACGAGCATGTGTTCACCTCATAGGAGAGTGCGGGCACGGAATCGTGTCGAGCGAACGGACGCGGCCGACCGGGGGTGGGGTCGGCTGGATCCAGGCACGAAGACTATCGGTAGTGCCGCTGGCCTCGAACGATCGGGTCCGCCAAAAACATTCTTCTGCTTCGTCTTTCGGAAAATCTCGCTTTCCGGATCGGATGCCGGGTCGGTCCGCCGGTCCGGGGCGCGAAGCTGCGACCCGATCACCTGCCACTGTCCCCGGCGCTGCCGCCGACCGCGTCCCGGGACTATGACCAGGACGTACAGTGAACGAGTGCGTCTACTCGTGACCGGTGGAGCCGGGTTCATCGGAGCCAATTTCGTCCAGCACACCGTCGCCGAACGCCCGGATACGACGGTGACCGTGCTGGACGCACTCACCTACGCCGGCAATCGGGCCTCCCTCGACCCGGTAGCCGACCGTATCGACTTCGTCCACGGCGATATCGCGGACCTGGACCTGGTCGACGAACTGGTCAGCGGTGTGGACGCGGTGGTGCATTTCGCCGCCGAATCACACAACGACAACTCACTGGCCGAGCCGTGGCCGTTCGTGCAGACCAATATCGTCGGCACCTATTCGCTGTTGCAGGCAGTCCGGCGCCACAATGTGCGCTACCACCACGTGTCCACCGACGAGGTGTACGGCGACCTCGCACCCGAGGACCCCCCGTTCTCCGAGCGCACCGCCTACAACCCGTCGAGTCCGTACTCGGCGACCAAGGCGGCCAGCGATATGCTCGTCCGCGCCTGGGTGCGGTCCTTCGGACTGCGTGCCACGCTGTCGAACTGCTCCAACAACTACGGGCCGTATCAGCATGTGGAGAAGTTCATTCCGCGCCAGATCACCAACCTGATCGACGGGGTGCGGCCGCGCCTCTACGGTGCCGGGCACCAGATCCGGGACTGGATCCACGTGGAGGACCACAATCGTGCGGTCTGGGATGTGCTCGAACGGGGCCGGATCGGCCGCACCTACCTGATCGGGGCCGACGGGGAACTGGACAATCGGACCGTGGTGGAGCTGCTCCTCGCCGAATTCGGTCGGCAACCGGGCGATTTCGACCACGTCACCGATCGGGCCGGACACGATCAGCGCTATGCGATAGACGCCGGCCCGCTGCGCACGGAACTGGGCTGGGAACCCCGCTACGCCGACTTCCGGTCGGGGCTGTCGGCCACCGTCGCCTGGTACCGGGAGCACGAATCCTGGTGGCGGCCGATGAAGGCCGCCACCGAGCGCACCTACGCCGAGTCAGGGGAGCGGACCATATCCGTTTCGTGAGAACGCCCGGCCCCGCCGAAGGCGCGGACCGGGCGTATCCGGTGGGGTGGGTACCTGTCGGTCGTCAGGCCCAGACGTAGATGTGGTACTTCGCGACCGAGGTGATCAGGGCGATCAGTGCGGCGACGACGATGGTCACCGCTGCGTAGCGGCCCGGCGCGCGGTCGCCGGGGCCGCGGAGCCGGAATGGCATCCAGCGCAGCAGTACCGCGAACGACACGATCGCCAGCGGAACGAAATAGCGGCCCTGTACGCCGTCGATGATGTAGTAGCCGACCGGGGTGAACGACATGTAGAGCGTCACGTAGATCATCGCGACACTGGCCGCCATGATCAGCGCGACCAGCAGCGTGCGCCGGAAATTCGGCAGCTCGAATCGTTCCGCCATTCCGACGCTCACCGCGAAAGCGAGCAGGCAGGCCACGACCGCGGTGGCGGGCACATCGATATAGGCGAAGCCCAGTTCGCCGAAGAATTCGGTGAACCATTCCTGGTCGCGCCGCAGGATGCTCTCCCAGAAGGTGCGCAGGAAGCCGAACGGGTCGGTGATGATGCCGGTCAGCTGTTCGCCGGTATCTACCGTGTACCACTGGTGGCGGGGCCGCATCAGGCTGGTGCCCTCGCCGGTGGGTGCGGCGATCTTCATCCAGACGGCGAACCCGAGCGCGCCCAGCGCGGCGCAGGCCCAGATGAGCCAGCGGCGCCATCCGTCGAGTCCCATTCGCGCGGCGGGGATCAGCACCACGAGCATGGCCAGCAGCACATAGGTCGGTTTGCACAACGGCAGCAGAATTGCGGTGCCCAGTACCGCGGTGGTCTCGATCCGGCCCAGCCGCGCCCCGAGGAACAGACCCTTGACCAGCAGTGCCGATACCAGAACCGCCAGGGCGTTGGTGAGGGTGTCGGCGGTGACCGTGCCCGCCTGGAAAACCGCGATGGGCAACACGGCCACAGTGAAGGCCAGCCATTGGATGCGGTGCCCGCGCAGCGCCCACAGCGCGAAGCCGACGACGAGCAGATACGCGGCCAGCCCGGACAACCGGGTGAGCCGGACCATGGTGCCGGCGTCGGCGTCGATCAGTTCGGCGAACCGGATCCCGATCGCGTTGGGCACGTAGGGAACCGCGGAATAGGCGGCGGTGTTGGTGAACCAGACGATCTTGCGCTCATCGGTGACAGGGGCGTCGCCGAGCCGCTGGTACGCGCCCGGATCGGCCACATCGGGGTACGGTTCGCCGGGGTTGTGGGTGTAGTCGTTCAGTGCGTAACCCATCAGCGCCTCGACCGCCGCCGGCACCTCACCGCCGTAGGAGACGCCCCGGTCGTCGTCGATACGCGTGGGGGTCAGTCCGCCGTGAGCGACCTGGTAGGCGCGCCCGAACTGGGTGAGCTCGTCGTGACCCCAGAACGGCGGACTCATCACCGCGAACACCAGGCCGAAGATCCCGGCCAGCAGGGTGAACGCGATGGTCGCCGGTCCCACCCGGCGCACCAGCGCTTCGCCGGTCCGCCGGGACCTGTCCAGCGCTGAACCACCCGCGGCCTGCTCGGGTCCGGCAGGGCGGGTCTCGGTATCGGCGGTCAACGGATGTCCCCGGCCACAATGTCCGGGCGGTCCGTAGCGGTCGCTGCCGGTGGCGTTCCCGCGCCCGGGGCCTCGTAACGGAGGTAGATCAACCGGGACGCCTCGTGCCGGGAACGGCGGATACCGTCCAGGATCAGGCCCGCGGTCCAGGCCAGGAAGCCGACCAGCAGCAGGGTGCAGGCGAGGAACAGGGTGGGGAAGCGGGGCACGGTGTGGGTGTCGTAGTACTCCACGATGATCGGGACCGTGAGCACGACCGAGATGAGCCAGCTGACCGTACCCAGCAGGCCGTAGAACGCGACCGGGCGTTCGTGCCTGGCCAATCCGACGATGAGCGCCAGGATCTTGAAACCGTCGTGGTAGGTGCGCAGTTTGCTCTCGCTGCCGGCCGGCCGGTCCCGGAAACCCACCGGTACCGCGGTCTGCGGAACTCGCAGATGCAGCGAATGGACCGTGAGTTCGGTCTCGATCTCGAATTCACGTGATACCGCGGGGAAACTCTTCACGAAACGGCGGGAGAACACCCGGAAACCGCTGAGCATATCTTCGACGTTTTCGCCGAAGACCTTGCCGACCACCCCGTTGAGGACTCTGTTCCCGGTTTCGTGTCCGGCCCGGTAGGCCGATCCGTTCTCGTCCTGTTTCCGGACGCCGAGGACGTGATCGTACGGGCCGGACAGCAGGGTTTCGATCATCTGCGGTGCCGCGGATGCCTCGTAAGTGTCGTCGCCGTCGATCATCAGATAGATATCGGCCTCGATATCGGCGAAGGCGCGGCGCACCACATTGCCCTTGCCCTTCGCCCGCTCCGCGCGCACGATCGCCCCGGCGGCCCGGGCTTTCTCGGCGGTGGCGTCGGTGCTGAGGTTGTCGTACACGTACACGACAATTCCGGGCACCGCGGCCTTCAGGTCGGCCACGACCTTGGCGACCGATGCTTCTTCGTTGTGGCACGGGACCACGGCGGCGATGCTGAGCGTATCGGGCACGAGCGAGGGCCCTGCGTGGTCACGTGGCGCTACCGCCGCCGGGCCTGACTCGCTGATGGCGTGTTCGGTGGATTCCACCTGGTCAAATCCTCGAAATCGACGGATATGGGAACACGGGGAGAGTACCGGGTCCGAGTTCATCCGGCATGA